>NZ_JAWDJJ010000183.1:0-3422 GCF_032465695.1 Actinomyces sp. MRS3W | reverse complement strand
AAACCCAAAAAAAAACAAAACACCAACCAAAACAAACAAACACGACACACTATCGAGATCCCAAACAACACACCCACCGAGAGTCCACATCGCTTAACTGCGTCATGCTTCTTCTCGGAAGCGCCCGAGGAACTTTAGCGAACCGCTTGAGTCAGGTCAAACCAGAGAACGGTGATCCCCATCTCGTTCGCGGCCTCTTCAGTTCTCGGTTCCGCCAGTTCCGGGATATCCCCGCAACCGGCGGCGGAGGAATACTTTACGGAGCCCACCACCATCGGTCAAATAGCTCGGCGGTGACAACAGCCACAGGTTGTTGTCACCGCCGGCACGGGCCTTGTCATATTGACGACGGGCCCGCGTTGCACGGTAAGGCGCTTAAAAGATCCGTGGCTCACGCACGCCGCGCGGCCGCAAGATTGCGCCTGCCTTTGCGCACCAGCACCACGCCGCCGGCTAGCAACTGCTCAGCGGCGACCGGTGCGTCCTCATCCGTCACCTTGACGTTGTTGAGGTAAGCGCCTCCCGCCGCCACGGTCTTACGGGCAGCGTTACGCCCCCGTTCCAGACCAGTGCCGACGAGCAGATCCACGATCGTCGACGTGCCCACCTCAAAGCTCGTCGCCGGCAGATCGGCGGTAGCCGCGGCCAGAGTCGCCTCGTCCAACTCCGAAAGGTCTCCCCTCCCCCACAGTGCCGCCGTCGCGGCCTCCGCCTGGGCGGTCGCATCCGCACCGTGCACCCAACTCGTCACCTCGTGGGCCAAGACACGTTGCGCTTCCCGCGCCTTCGGGTTGGCCGCGGTGGCTGCCTCGAGGCCTTCGATCTCCTCCCGCGACAGGAAGGTGAAGACCTTGAGGAAGCGCACGACGTCGGCATCATCGGTCTGCAGCCAGAACTGGTAGAAGGCGTAGGGGCTGAGCAGCTCCGGGTTGAGCCAGACGGCTCCGCCCTCGGTCTTGCCGAACTTGGTGCCATCGGCCTTGGTAATGAGTGGGTTGGTCATGACATGGACGGTCTGGCCCTCCACCTTGTGGATAAGGTCCATACCGCCGACCAGATTGCCCCACTGGTCGTTGCCGCCCACTTCGAGTGTGCAACCGTAGCGGCGGAACAGCTCGAGGTAATCGTTGGCCTGGAGGACCTGGTAGCTGAACTCGGTGAAGGAGATGCCCTCCTCGCTGGCCAGCCGCCGCGCCACGATGTCCTTGGACAGCATGGTTCCCATGCGGAAGTTCTTGCCGATGTCGCGCAGGAAGTCGATGGCGCTCAGTTGGGCGGTCCAGTCCAGGTTGTTGACAATGCGGGCGGGGTTCTCGCCGTCGAAGTCAAGCAGGTGCTCGAGTTGCTCCCGCAGTCCCTGTGCCCATTCGGCGACTACTTCCTTGGTGTTGAGGGTGCGTTCCCCCTTGGCGCGCGGGTCACCGATGAGCCCGGTGGCACCTCCCACCAGCGCCAGCGGATGATGACCGGCCAGCTGCAGGTGGCGCATGACCTTCACCGCGACAAGGTGGCCGTGGTGCAGGGAGGGCGCGGTCGGGTCGAAGCCGCAATAGAAGGTGACCGGTCCGGCGTCCAGCGCCGCGCGCAGCGCATCGATGTCGGTGTGCTGGGCGATGAGGCCCCGCCACTGCAGCTCGTCCAGGATGTCGGTCACGGTCCTGTGCCTTCCCATTGTTTTTCCCGACGCATGCAGGCCGGGGCCGGGGCGGTTGCCCGGCGCGGGCTAGTCTGCCACGGCTGTGCAGCCGACCAGACGAAGTGTCAGCAGAACGGACATGCGCGCTCTATATTTCCGGCGCTTCGAGCCCGCCCCGCCTTCCGAAGGCACGCAGGATCTATCGAGACTACGCCGTGCCTATACCGATCATGGGGCCGTAAACCTCCCAGCCGCCAGCCGCCCGGGCATGCTTACCAGCCTCGAGGATCAGCCCGTGGAGGTCCACGAGCTCCGCATGGCTGAGTCCTTCAGCATCGATGACGGCTTCCAGAGTCTTCCTCGTGGTCTCGTAGTCGCGGCCGACGGCGTAGCCGGCCTGCCGTAGTAGACGCCGCCCGTAGGCGTCGAAGATGAAACGACGCCTGCCATAGACCATCAGCGCCGCCACATCGGCACTTTCCGGACCGATACCGGGCAAGGACAGCAGCGCGACGCGCAGGGCAGCGTCATCCAGCGTTGCAGCGGCGGCTCCATCCGCCGACAGCATCCAGGCGGCGAAGGCGCGCAGCGAACGCGACTTGGCACGCATAAAGCCGGCCGGCCGGATGAGCGCCGTCAGTTCCGCGTCGGTCAAGCGCAGAAACTGCTCGGTTTCGAAACCGGTGACCTCTCGCAGCGCTGCGAGAGCACGCTCGACGTTCGTCCAGGCCGTGTTCTGTACCAGCACGATCCCGCATACATACTCGAAGGGGGTCTGCGCGGCCCATACCGGCGTCTTCCCCAGCGCGGTGCGCAGGATCGTCAGTAGGTCGTGCATGGGCAACGGGTGGAGGTCACCGGTCATTGGCCTGATTCCATTGCTCGGTCCCACACCAGTGAATAGCGCCAGTAGCAGCGACGACGTATCCGGGCCCCTGGCAGGATCCGGGCGGCCGCCACGCAGGCGACGGTATCGAATGTTCCGCGCCCACCGCGGCCTGCGGCATCGGCGACGAGCTCGTCGTGGAAGGCCGCGTTGTGGTTCCAGTAGTGGTTGGGATGCGGGGTGGTGGCGGGGCTCATCGCGTACTCCGACCCCGACGGCGTGGCCGGGCGAGCTTGTAGGGAGAGACCGTGGGCTCGCCGTCGAGCCAGAAGCGCCAGGGGAAGCGCTCGCCGTCGCCGCCCGGTCCGGCCACCCCGGTGCGCGGCCCGTTCCGGATGCGCGCGGGATCGGGACGCTGCCCCTGCCCGGGCAGGACCAGGCTGATCCGTGAGCCTGTCGGCCCGAGCTGCACGCCGTCGTCGTCCCGGTTCAGCCCGAGCGCCTGACACAGGCGCGCCGGTCCCCGGGCGAGCTCGCGGTCGGTGCGGGCCGCCGGCCGACGGCGGCGTGCCAGTTCCAGTCCAGCGGTCACCTCTCCCCCGCGCAGCAGCACGGCGCGGGAATGCCCCTGGGGTCCGCACACGAGATTGACGCAGTAGTGCATGCCGTAGGTGAAGTACACGTAGACGACGCCGGCCGCCTCGAACATGGAGGCGTTGCGCGCTGTCCTCCCCCGGTAGGCGTGGGAGCCGGGATCGGCCTCACCCCGGTAGGCCTCGACCTCGGTCAGGCGCACCGACACCTTCCCCTGCGGGGAGCACGTGGTCAGGGTGGCTCCGAGCAGCCGCGGCGCCACCGTGACGGGGTCGCCGGCAAGCAGGGCAGCAACGTCTGCGGGCACACCAGGACCACCGGCCGAGCCTTCGTCAGGGGTCGTCGCCGCCGGGTTCAGCCCCGTCA
>NZ_JAWDJJ010000182.1:0-2080 GCF_032465695.1 Actinomyces sp. MRS3W | reverse complement strand
GGTTCGTCCCAGGGGGCGGTGCGTCCGGCGTCCTCGCGGGGGCCGTCCGTGGAACTGCGGCTCATACGGTCACCTCGTCTCGAAGCGCCTCGAGTTTGGCGGCGCCAATACCGGAGACCTCGGTGAGATCGTCGACGGCGGCGAAGGGGCCGTGCTCCTCCCGGTAGTCGACGATGCGCTGCGCCAGGGCCGGCCCGATACCGGGCAGGGTCTCCAGTTCGGTCGCCGAGGCGGTGTTGATGTTGATACGGCCCCCGGCTCCGGCGCCGGTATCGCGGGATCCGTCCCCGCTGACGCCGGTCTGCTCCTCCCAGGTGGAAGCGTCCTCGCCCTGGTGCGGGACCCGGACCTGTTCGCCGTCCTGGAGCACGCGGGCGAGATTGAGCTGGTCGGTGTCGGCGTCGGGCAGGGCGCCGCCGGCGGCGTCAATGGCGTCGACCACACGTGAGCCCGCCGGCAGCGTAACCACCCCGGGTGTGGTTACGGCGCCGGCGACGTGAATGACCAGTTCCCCTGTTTCCTCCGCCTCCGGGCCGGCCGACGCCGTCGGGTCGGGTATCGGGGCGGCGGCAGATGGCGCGGTGGCCGAAGGCGTCGGCACGGGCGGGGTTGGGGCAACCAGGACGGTTCGCAGCGCCAGGGCGAATGCGAGCACGATGAGCGCGATTCCCGCGCCGATGGCGGCCCGGGGCGCTAACGCGAGGCGCCGGGGCCGGCGCACGGGGGTGATGGGGTCCGTGGAGCAGGCGATGCGCACGAAGTCCCCCAGGGGGCGTCTGCCGGTTCGGTCTGCCACCCGTTTGCCGCTCATATGTCGACGGTAGAGGCACGCTGCGGGGAGCGTCTCGGGGGCTGTGAACGCCACCGGCGCAGGGTGCGGCGAAGCGAGGATGTGGACGACGGGCTACCGGGGGCGGTCCAGATGCGGCGCGACGACGATTCCGAGGGCGCCGGGGCCCAGATGGACCCGGCTGGCGGGGTCGGCGGGTGAGCGCATAATGGATTCCACAACAGCGCCGGCGGCGACCATGGCGTCGGCGAGATCGTTCTCGAGGGCGCGGCCGTCCGCCGGATCATCCCCGTAGTGGACGGCCAGGCGCACGGGTGCGGCCGGTGGGCGGGGCCCGGTCAGGGCGGTGCCGCCCGCGGCGCGCACCGCCTGCGCAATGAGATGACGCCGGGCGCGGGCAGCGCCGCGGACCGTCTCCACCACACCAATGCCATCGGGGCCGGTGGTGAGGATCGGGCGGATGCCCAGGGCGCCGCCGATGAAAGCGGTCGTGCGGTCGATTCTGCCGCCACGGCACAGGTGGGACAGGTCCTCGACGAGGAAGAACAGGCGGGAGCGGGCGGCGGATTCGCGGGCACGAGCGGCGCCGCGGCGGGCATTATCAGCTTCCGCGGCCGCCAGCACTGCCAGGCCGAGCGCACCTCCGGAGGCCCTCGAGTCGAGGACGGTCACCGACGTGCCCTCTTCCCTGAGCTTTTGCGCCGCTAGTCGGGCGCTGTCCACCGTGCCGGACAGTGCCGCGGTCACGTGCACCGCGAGCACTTCGGCACCGGATTCGGCTGCCTGTCGATAGGCATCGGCGAGTTCGGATACGGTGGGCCGCGCCGTCGTCGGCGGGGCGTCGGCGTCCTCCACGGTGTGCAGCGGGACGACGGTGATGCCGTGTGCCTCAGCGAGCGCGGGCGGTAGGCAGGCCGCCGAGTCGGTGACCACGGTGAGTGACATGCTCGAAGCGTATGCCTCCGGCCGCGCAGCGCATACCGTGCCATACGATGCGGGCATGACGAGCACCACACCGGACCCCGCCGAGATCGCCCGCCTCAAGGCCGAGGCAGCGCAAGCGGCCGCAGACGCCGCCGCCGCGAAGGCCGCCGCGGCCCAGGCAGCCCTGGAGGCGGCGTTGGCCGCTGAGGCCAGCAGCGCCCAGCCCGCGCCGACACCGGAAACCTCTGCGCAGCCGCCCGCGCAGGACGCCGCAAGTACGGAACTGCCCGACTACGCCATCCGGGTCCGGGACGGCTACGACTTCGCCGGCCCCGTACTTCCGGTTGGCACCTACCTCGACTATTC
>NZ_JAWDJJ010000181.1:0-5003 GCF_032465695.1 Actinomyces sp. MRS3W | reverse complement strand
GCCTGCAACCTCTCGGCCACCAGCTCCTCGGTGTGGGAGTCCAGGGCGCTCGTGGGCTCGATGAGCACGAGCACGGGGGCGCGGCGGGCAATCGCGCGGGCCAGGGCGACGCGCTGACGCTGCCCGCCGGAGATGTTGCGGGCCTTCTCGGTGAGTTGGCCGTCCAGACCGCCGAGGGAATCGACGGCGTCGGCGGCGACGGCGACGGCGAGCGCCTGCTCGGCGCGTTCGCGTTGGGCCGGGTGTCAGCAAGGCGGACGGCGCCGCCCCGGCGGCGGGCGTGCGCGAGGCTGCCCGCGGTACCCACCGCGAACTGGGCGAGAATGCCGCCTACCGGGCCGTCGTCGAACGTGGATGTGAACAGTGAGCCGCCGCCTGCCGGTCGCGGACGGAGCCGTTGTCCGCCGTCGTGCACTCGAACTCATGGCCGAGCACAAGGCCGCCGTCGCCGCCGTCACGGTCATTCAGTTACTGGCCGCCCTGGCCGCCGTCGGCATTCCGCGGGTGCTGGGGTCCATGGTCGACCTGGTCACCGCCGGCGCGGGGGCCGACGGCGCAGCATCCGGGATGGCTGGTCGCCTGTCGGCACTCATTGCACTTGTCATCGCTCTGGCTCTGGGCAACGCGGCCCTGACCGGCTGCGGGGAGTACCTGGCCCGCGTCCTGGGGGAACGGGTCTTCGCCGAGCTGCGGGAACGACTGGTCACTTCGGTCATGCACCTGCCGCTGTCCGTCGTCGAGTCCGCCGGCACCGGTGACCTGCTGGGACGCACGGGACGCGACCTGGAGTCCATCCGCAATGTGGTCCAGCGCGGGGTGAGCCAGATCCTCGTCATCGTGGTCACCCTGGCCACGGTCGTGGGCGCGGCAGTGGTCACCTCGCCGGTGCTGAGCCCGGCGCTGGTTGTGCCCGTGTTGGTGATCCTGCCGGTGGCGCGCTGGTACCTGCGCCACGCGGTCCCCGCCTACCGGGCCATGAACGCCATGTGGGCGGAGGTCGACGGCGCCGTCGCCGAGACGGCCGACCAGGCCGCCACCGTGGATGCGCACTCCCTCGGGCAGCGCCGCAACCGCATTCTGGACCGCGCCATGATTGAGGTCTGGTCCACCGAGCAGTACACCCTGTGGCTGCGCATGGTGCTCATCGCCGCCCTCGGGGTGGGCTCCTTCGCACCGGTGATCGCCGTCGTCGCCTGGGGTGCCTGGCTCGCCGGCCACGGCGCCGTCAGCCTCGGTGCCATCACCACGGTGGCGCTGTACGCCGTGCAGCTGCGCACGCCGGTCTCCAATATGACCTTCTGGATCGACTCCCTGCAGTCCGCCGGCGCGGCCATGTCCCGCATTGTCGGCGTCGAGCTGGTCCGCCCCGACCGCGCCGCCACGTCCAGCCGTGCCACTGGCCTGCCGCCGCGGGTGCGCGGCGTGTCCTACGCCTACCGGCCGGGACACGACGTGCTGCACGACGTTGATCTCGAGCTCATCCCCGGGGAGCGCCTGGCCGTGGTTGGCCCCTCCGGATCGGGTAAATCCACGCTCGGCCGCATGCTTGCTGGCATCCACCCGCCCACGCGCGGGCGCGTCACCGTGGGCGACGGCGAGGAGCTCACGGATCTGACCGCGCTCACCGAGGAGGCCCTGCACCGCGAGGTCGCCCTGGTCACGCAGGAGCACCACGTCTTCTCCGGCACGCTCGCCGACAATCTCCGCCTGGCTCGCACCGGCGCCACGGATGCGGAGATCGCCCACGCCCTGGACGTGGTCGGAGCGGGGGAGTGGGTCGCTGCCCTGTCCGATGGGCTCGACACCCTCGTCGGTGCGGGCGGCATCCAGCTGACGCCCGGGCAGGCGCAGCAGGTGGCCCTGGCCCGTATTGTGCTCATGGACCCGGCCACGCTCGTGCTGGATGAGGCCACCAGCCTGCTGGATCCGAGTGCTGCCCGTTCCGCCGAACGCTCGCTCGACGCCGTCCTGGCCGGGCGCACGGTGGTGGCGATTGCCCACCGTCTGGACACGGCTGCCGCCGCTGACCGGGTGGCGGTGGTCATCGACGGGCGGATCGTTGAGCTGGGGCCGCACGCCCAGCTGGTGGCCGCCGACGGGGAGTACACGCGCCTGTGGAACGCGTGGGTCAGCAACTGATCGACCTGATCGCTCCCCCTCACCGAAACCGGCACTAATAACACGCTGAGACCGGCACTAATGACGTGTCGAAACCGGCACTAATGACGTGTCGAGACCGGTCGATGTGGTTGTGGCGGGTGGTGCGGGGTGCGTGCCGGTGCTGAGGTGCCTACGTCCATCCGTCGTTGGGTTGGTCGCGTCCGCGGCTGTGGCCGGGGGATGGCGCCGTGCGTTGACGCGTTCGACGTCGTCGTCGGTGGCCGCGTGCGAGCTTGGTGTCACGCACACGACTTGCCGTCATAGACACGACTTTCCGTCATGTACACGAGTTTTGGAGATATGCAGGTATCTAGACAGTGCAGAACTCCAAAACTCGTGTGTCTGGCACAAACACGTGTTCATGACGCCGGGGCGGACCCGCACTCATCCTCTTCTTGGCTATCTCTCGGAGCCCAAGCGCGAGTTCGAGTCTGAGTCTGAGCTTGGGTCCGCAGGGTCTTCCGGATGGTGGGAGGTGTGGATCATGTGGCGGATGGCTCTGGGTCGAGCCTCCGAGATTTGTCGGGGTCCGAGCGTCTGCGGTGTCTCGAGTTTAGGTAGCCCTCAGCCGTTTCGACCGGTCTCGGCACGTCACAAGTGCCGGTCTCGGTGCGTTACAAGTGCCGGTTTCGGCGTGAAAGGGGCGTGAAAAGGTTGCAGGTCGCGGTTTCATGTCGTAGTCTCGGTGCGCCCCCGTCCGGTCTTGCCTGGCCTGGACGGATCCCCTCCCGCCCGCTATGACGCGGGCAGGGCTCGCCCAGACGAAGGAGTCCTCGTGCGCTTGCATTCCTTGCACGCCAGGTGGCACAAGCGTTCCCGCGCCCTCGGTGCTGTCGCCGCCACCGCTCTCGCCCTATCCACCGGCGCCCTCGGCCTGGCCGCACAGCCCGCCATCGCCGTCGCCGACGAAGCCGCCCCCGGCTCCGTCGCCCTCGTGGGCTCCCTCCAGGACGAGCTCGGCTGCAGCAGCGACTGGGACCCCGCCTGCGACGCCACCGACATGACCGATGCCGACGGCGACGGCCAGTGGGAGTACACCGCCACCGTCCCCGCCGGCTCCTACGAGCTCAAGGTCGCCCTCAACGACTCCTGGGACACCTCCTACGGCAAGGACGGCGGGGCCGACAACCTCCCCCTCACCCTCGCCGCCGACGCCGAGCTCACCTTCACCTGGAACCAGAACACCCACCGCATCGGCCTGACCTCCACGGACTTGAGCGGTGACTACACCGACGCCGACGCCGCCCTCGTGGCCGACCCGGTTCGGCAGGGCACCAACGAGCAGTTCTACTTCGTACTCACCGACCGCTTCGCCAACGGCGACACCTCCAACGACGCCGGCGGGCTGACCGGCAGCAGCGAGATCACCGGCCTGGACCCCACCGACAAGGGCTACTACCACGGCGGCGACATCCAGGGCCTCATCGACCACCTGGACTACATCCAGGACCTGGGCACCACCGCCATCTGGCTGACCCCCTCCTTCACCAACCAGCCGGTCCAGGGCAGCGGCGAGAACGCCTCGGCCGGCTACCACGGCTACTGGATCACCGACTTCACCTCCATCGACCCGCACCTGGGCGGCAATGAAGCACTGGCACAGCTGCGCGACGCCCTCCACGAGCGCGGCATGAAGCTGTACCTGGACATCATCACCAACCACACCGCCGACCTCATCAGCTATGAGGAGGGCGTCTACTCCTACGTCGAGACCGCGGACGTGCCCTACACCGACGCCGACGGCAACGTCGTCGACATCTCCGCCCTGGCCGGTCAGGACGGCTTCCCCACTCTCGACGCCGCCACCTCCTTCCCCTACACGCCCGTGCGCAACGGCGAGGTCATCCCCGAGGCCCTCAACGACGTCACTCTCTACCACAACCGCGGCGACTCCACTTGGACGGGGGAGTCCACCACCATGGGTGACTTCCAGGGCCTGGACGACCTCATGACGGAGAACCCGCTCGTGGAGCAGACCTTCGAGGAGGTCTACACCGCCTGGATGGACTTCGGTGTGGACGGCTTCCGCATCGACACCGTCAAGCACGTCAACTACGAGTTCTGGCAGGCCTGGACCGCCGCCATCGACGCCCACGCCGAGGCCACCAACCCCGACTTCTTCACCTTCGGGGAGGTCTACGACGCCGACGCCACCAAGACCAGCCCGTATGTGCGCGGCACCGGGATGGACGCCACCCTCGACTTCGCGTTCCAGGCCGCAGCTCAGGGCTTCGCCAAGGGCCGCCCGACGACGAACCTGAGCACCTTCTTCGCCACCGACGACTACTACACAACCGACCACTCCAGCATCTACGCCGAACCCACCTTCCTCGGCAACCACGACATGGGCCGCATCGGCTACCTGCTGGGCGGCGGCAGCGGGAGCGCGGACACGCTCGCCCGCTCCGAGCTGGCCCACTCCCTCATGCTGCTCACCCGCGGCCAGCCCGTCATCTACTACGGCGACGAGCAGGGCTTCGCCGGCTCCGGCGGAGACAAGGATGCCCGCCAGGACATGTTCGCCACCCAGGTGGACCAGTACGCCGGCGAGCAGCTCGTGGACGGCACCACCGCCGGCTCCGTCGACCGCTACGACACCAGCTCCGCGCTCTACCAGCACATCGCCGCCCTGGCCGAGCTGCGCTCCAGTCACACGGCCCTGTCGACCGGCTCCCAGATCGAGCTGTACTCCCAAGACAGCGCCGGCGTGTACGCCTTCGCCCGCGTGGACCGCGAGGAGAAGATCGAGCACCTCGTCGCCCTCAACAACGCCACCGAGGAGCAGACCGTCACCTTCACCACGCTGACGCCGGGCGCCGCCTACACCCCGCTGTACGGCACCG
>NZ_JAWDJJ010000180.1:0-5500 GCF_032465695.1 Actinomyces sp. MRS3W | reverse complement strand
GGCTTGGCGGGGAAGGAGGGCATACCGAGCGGGATGGCCATGAGGGACGGGCCGGTGCTGGCCACCGGCGAGTCGAGCGATGCCGGCGCGGCGGCGGGCGTATTGCTGGGATCGGCCGCCGGAATATCGCCGGTAGCCGCGGCGGGAATGTCGTGAGAGCGCAGCTCGAGGTCGCTGCTGCGGTCAGCGTTGCCGGTCATGAATCCACCTCTCGGCCCCAACGGAATGCCTGCTTCCAGGGCCGCCCGCGGCCCGGGGTCACGCAGGACCGTAAGCACAAGCGCCACCAGGCTTCAACGGCGTTGAAATTACTCGAATCTAGGCCCTTAGTCCCGGCAGGCTTTCCTTGAAAATGTCCCGTATCGCCTTGACGCCGGACTAACCCATCCTGGACGGCGTTGAATATTGCGCATCACGTCTTCCCTAATTATGGAGGAGTGCGAAGGCCCTTCTCATTCCCCGTGAACACCCGATGCACCCGCGCCACGGGCAGCAGCACTTCGCCCTTCTCCGTAGCTCCGTTCACGTCGCAGCGGCGCGGACGCGGGATGCTGCGGGCAACCCCTGCGGGGTGCCTGCGGATGGCCGTCGCAGCAGCGCGGGACATGCTCACGGGCTACGGGGAACCACTCGACGGCTGGCCGCGTTGCCACGGCGGAGGCTGGGCCGCATCGCCGCCGCCGAGACCGAGCCGCCCCACTCAGTTACCTCGGCTGCCTGACGGTCTATCGGGGCCCCGCCCTGGCCGAGATCATCTAGCCTCAATGCATGAGCAATGCGGACACGCCCCGGGAGACCGCCCCGGCAGAGGGGCCGCTGACCGTTCCGGGGGCCACCACCGCCGCGACCCCCCATGGCGCTCCAGCATCCACCACCCGCAATCCCGTCAACGCATCCGCCGCGCCCTCCGCCACGTCCCCTCTGTCTGCCAGCACGCCCGCCACGAGCACCGCCGCACCGCGGCGTCGCGGCCCGCGTTCCGGCAGCCGTAGCGCCGCAACCACCGAGACCACGCGCGACGCCATCCTCCATGCCGCCCGCGCCTCCTTCCTAGCCAAGGGCTTCGCGAAAACCACCATCCGCGGCGTCGCCCGCGCGGCCGGCGTCGATCCGGCACTCGTGTCCTATTACTTCGGTTCCAAAGGCGACCTGTTCGGCGCCTCCATGAATCTGCGCATCCGGGCGAGTGAGGAGATCGCCAAGGTGATCTCCGGCGACATCCGCACCGCCGGACCGCGTCTGGTGCGGCTGGCGATGACGGCGTGGGACGACTCCTCCGGCGGCGCCACCTTCCGTTCACTGCTGCGCTGGGTCGCCACCGACGACGGCGCGCCGCAGGCTGTGCAGACCTACGCCACCGAGCAGATCGCGACGCCGGTGTCGCAAGCACTGGAGCAGGCCGGCATACTCGGCCCCGACGCGCAGGAACGGGCCACGCTCGCCTCCACCCAGTTGGTGGGGCTGGCACTCACCCGCTACACGTTCCAACTCGAGCCTATTGCCAGCGCGTCGGTGGACCACCTGGTTGAGGTGGTCGGCCCCACGATCCAGCACTACCTCACCGGCCCGCTGACCCGGCACGAGGCTCACTGACGAGATTCACCGATGCCGTTCAGCAAGCCTCGCCGACGCCGAACAGAGGCGCGGCGCCGAGATTCGCCGTCTCAAATGCTGGAAGATTTGCGCTTCCCGTTAGCATAGTGACGTGATCTTCAAGGCAGTCGGCGATAGCGCCCCCTACCCCAACCATGGGGTCACTGCGCAGCGCGACTGGACGGCCATCGCCCCACGCCAGATCCGACTCGATCAACTGGTGACCACCCGCGCTCAGCTGGATCTGCGCGGGCTGCTCGACGATGACTCCACCTTCTACGGCGACCTGTTCGCTCACGTCATCGCCTGGAACGGCGACCTCTACCTGGAGACTGGACTGCACCGGGCCCTGCGCGCCGCGCTTCAGGGCCGCACCTCCATTCACGCGCGCGTGCTCGAACTGACCAACGACGGTCGCCCCATCTCCGCCCCGCCGCCGCCGGCGGAGTAGCCGGCGCAAGTCCCTCGCGCGGTGACACAAGACCCCCCGCCGGTCCCGGGCCCGCCGGCTCACGCCTGCTTCCGGGCGCGCTTGGCGTAGGCCGGGCCCTCCAACTCGGTGCCGGCGGGCGCCGAGGCGGGCGAGGCCTCCTCCAGGTTCGTGCCCCGGGCACGGGAGATGGCGCGCATGACGTGGTAGACGACGATCGCCGCCAGCGAGCCGAGCGCGATGCCCGCGAAGGTCATGTCGCCCCAGTTGAAGGTGTAGTCGGCGATGGCCACCACCATGGCGACCGCCGCGGTGTTGAGGTTGACCGGGTCGGAGAAGTCCACGCGGTTCTGCACCCAGATGCGCACCCCGAGCATGCCGATCATGCCGTACAGGACGGTGGCCGCCCCGCCCAGAACACCGGCGGGGATCGTCGCGATGATGACGCCGAACTTCGGCAGCAGGGACAGTCCCAGGGCCGTCACGGCGGCGACGACATAAGCGGCCGTGGAGTACACGCGGGTCGCGGCCATGACGCCGATGTTCTCCGCGTACGTCGTCGTGCCCGAGCCGCCGCCCGCGCCCGCGAGCATGGTGGAGATCCCGTCTGCGAAGAGCGCGCGGCCGGTCACGTCGTCGAGGTTCTCCCCCGTCATCGCCGCCACGGACTTGACGTGCCCAATGTTCTCAGCGACGAGGACGAGGACCACCGGGATGAACAGGCCCAGCAGGCTGATATCGAAGGCGGGGGCGCGGAAGGTCGGCAGGCCGATCCAGCCGGTATCGGCGATCTGGGAGAAGTCGACCTCGCCGCGCACGCAGGCGGTGGCGTAGCCGATGAGCACTCCGATGAGGATCGACAGTCTCCCGATGATGCCCTTGAACAGGACCGTGATGACCAGGATCGACACGATCGTCACCAGCGCCGTCACCGGCGCGGTCTTGACGTTGTTCCACGCGCTGGGCGCGAGGTTGAAGCCGATGAGGGAGACGATGGCGCCGGTGACGATCGGCGGCATGAGGCGGTCGATCCAGCCGGTGCCGGCCACATGCACGATGACGCCGATGAGGGCCAGCAGTGCCCCGACGGCGATGATGCCGCCCTGCGCCAGGGACGCCTTCGCCCCGTCCAGGGGCGTCCCCGCGTCGGCCGCGTACCCGGTGACCGCCCCGATGGGCGCAATGAGCGCGAAGGAGGAACCGAGGTAGCTGGGCAGGCGCCCGGCGGTGATGAGCAGGAACAGCAGGGTGCCCACGCCCGTGAAGAACAAGGTCGCCGACGGGTCGAAGCCCGTGAGCAGCGGCACCAGGAAGGTTGCGCCGAACATGGCGACGACGTGCTGCACGCCGATACCGATGGTGCGGGGCCAACTCAGGCGTTCCGAGGGGGTGACGACCTCGCCGGGGGCAATCGAGTGCCCGTCGCCGTGGAGGGTCCAGCCGCGGAAGCGTCGGTTGTGGGTGGAGGGCTGGTCTGAGGGCACGTGGGCTCCTGTCGCGTGGGGAAGGGGACCGGCACGGGGATACTCCCCCGATGCCGGAGCGGCAGGGCCCGGCAGAGTCCTGCCGGGGTACCAGTGTAGGAGCGTCGGGCGGTCCACCCCGCAACCGAGCACGAGCACGCGCCTCATCTCATACGCCCACGACACGCCTTTCACAGCTCTCGCATAGACCCCTCGCCTTGACTGGTGGCTGTTCCGAGGCGGTCCCGGCCGCCCTTGCCTACTACCGGAAGCAGCCAATGACTCCCAGCACGCTCCTCTACATCGCCACCGACCTGGTCGCCCTGGTTCTGCTTGTCGGCGTCCTGTACACCCGGCGGCATGCCCGTAAGGACCTGGTCGCCGCCTACGCCGCCGTCAACGTCGGCGTCCTGGCGGTGACACTCCTGTTGTCCACCGCCTCCGTCGGCGCCGGGCTCGGGCTCGGTCTGTTCGGTGTGCTGTCGATCATCCGTCTGCGCTCCACCGAGCTGGCCCAGCACGAGGTCGCCTACTTCTTCGCCGCCCTCGCCCTGGGGCTGCTCGGCGGCATCACGGCGGCACCGATCGCCCTGACCGCACTGCTCATGGCGCTCGTCGTCGCCTCCCTGTGGATCAGCGACCACCCGGGGCTCATGCGCCGCAGCCGGCACCAGATCATCATGCTCGACCGGGCCATCACCGATGAGGACACCCTCATCGCCCACCTGGAGCAGCTGCTTGATGCCCAGGTGCGCTCGGTGCAGGTGCAGCGCCTCGACCTGGTCGACGACACCACGCTCGTTGACGTCCGCTTCCGCCTGCCCCGCTCGGGGACCTCACAGACGACGACGGCGTCCGGCAGGGCCGCTGCGCCCGCCGCCCCGGCCACGACTGCCGCCCCGCTCGCCTACGCCGCCGCCTCGCCCAACCCGGCTGCCGATGCCGCATCCTCGAATCCGGCGCCGGCTCCCCCGCCGTCGTCCGCAGCGCAGACCCGAGCCGCCCGCCGGTACGCCGCCTCCGACGCCGCCAACGCCACCGCGGGCACCGCCGACTCGCGCCACTACGACCTCCCACCCATGGTCCAGCCCGCCGGGCGCTGATACGGCCCGCCGCACCCACAGTCACGCCCGCAAACCCCAAAGAGAAGGAGGCCGCCGACCATGAGCCGCCACCTGCACACCAGCCACCTGTCCGCCACGACACTGGAGGCGCTCAACGCCGCCGCCGGTCTGCTCACCCGCGTGGACCGCAAGTACCTCCTCCCCCTGGACGACGCGCAGAGCGTCGTCGACCACCTGAGCACCGACGCCCTCGTGCTGGGGATCGACGGCAGGCGCCGCTTCTCCTACGCCTCGACCTACTTCGACACCGCCGCGCTGGACTCCTACCTGCTGGCGGCCCGCAAGCGTCGGCGTCGTTTCAAGGTGCGCACCCGCTCCTACCTGGACTCCGGCCTGTGCTTCCTCGAGGTCAAGACCCGCGGCCCGCGCGGCGCCACGGTCAAGAAGCGCATGCCCTACGCGCTCGACGACGCCGATCGTCTCACCGAGGCGGGGCGCGGCTTCGTGGCCGACTGCCTGGAGCGCGCCGAGGCCTGTTCGCCCGCACACGCTCGGGAGATCGCCGCCCGGCTCCTTCCGGTCATGTCCACCGCCTATGAGCGCACGACCCTGCACCTGCCGCAGGCCAGCGCCCGGCTCACCCTCGACACGAATCTGAGCTGGACGGCGCTTACGGCCGATGCCTCCGCCCAGCCCACCGGTGCCACCGCCCTGGACGGTGCCCCCGCGCCCGCAGGCAGCGCCGGGGAGGTTGCTCCGGCCGGCGCCTGCGCCGACGGCCTGGCGATCGTTGAGACGAAGAACCCGGCCACGCCGTCGCCCGCGGACCGGCTCCTGTGGGCGCAGGGGCACCGGCCGGCCAAGATCTCCAAGTACGCCACCGGCATGGCGCTGCTCCGCCCGGAGCTGCCGGCGAACAAGTGGCACCGGGTGCTGACTCGCGAGCTCGC
>NZ_JAWDJJ010000179.1:0-26855 GCF_032465695.1 Actinomyces sp. MRS3W | reverse complement strand
GCTTCGGTGGGGGTGGCCGACGACGTCGGGGCGACTGGATCCGGGCTCGGCCGGTGGCAGCCGGTCAGCACCGTGGCGCAGGCGAGCAGGGCGATGCTCACCTTGAGCACGGCGGGCAGTGAGTTCAAGCGTTGGTCATGCATGGGAATCCTCCTCGAGCAGGGCGGGCGGCACGCGGCGCATGCGCTCGGCGTCGGCGTCTTCGCGCCGCCCGCCCTGACAAGTGGCCGGAACGACGTTCGGCTCACTCGCTCAGCGAGTTGAGGTCCACGCCCAGTTCATCCATCTGGGCCTTGTAGGCGTCGTAGATCTCCTGCTGCACGGAGATCGACTCGGCCAGGTTGTTCGCCTCGAGGCTGGCAACGTAGTCGTCCCACTCGTCCTCGACGCCGCCCTGGGTGATCCACTGGGCGAACTTGCTCATGGCGTTCTGGTTGATGCCGGTGGCGTTCTTGGACAGGGTGCGCGACTGCTCCGGGGTCGTGGGCATGTTGGAGTACAGCACGTCCTGGTTGAGGTCGATGTTGGCGTAGTTGTCGTCGTAGACGGCGTCGACCTCGCGGTACTCGGTGTGCTCGGGCGGCAGCTCCAGCTTCATGTCCGGGCGGATCCAGCCGGGGGCGCCGTCGGCCAGGGAGTTGGTGAACTGCCAGTCGGAGGCGTTCTTCGTGGAGTCGGCCGGCTCCAGGACGGTGTAGTCGTTGTCCCCGTTGCGCGTCACGCAGGTGTCGAAGGCGCCGTAGCGCATCTGGATGGTCATGTCGGCGCTGTAGAAGGCGTTGACGACGGCGAGCGTGGCCTCCTTGTTGGCGGGGTTGGCGGACACCACGGCCCGGTTGGCCTGGTAGGCGAGGTCGTCCCCGTTGAAGGTCCACACGGTCTTCTCGCTCTGGCCGGCTTCCACCTGGAGCGCGGGAATGGTGACGTACTGGGGGCCGAGGGTGGAGCCGAAGATGTCCGACGGCGTCCACATCCAGGTCACACCCACCTTGGCGACGTCGCCGTCGCCCTTCGCGGTGGAGGTGTAGGCGGACCAGTCGTGGGTGAAGGCCTCCTCGGAGATGAGTCCCTTCTCCCACAGGCGCCGCAGGTAGACGATGAGCTCCTTGTAGGCGGGGTCGGTCAGGTAGTTCTTGACCACGCCGCCCTGGGCGTACATGCCCAGCGCTCCGGAGGAGACGGTGATGCCGCGGGAGGACAGCATGAGGTTGGGGTTGAACAGGCCGAAGCCGTCCGTGCCGGGGGCGTTGAAGTCCAGCGGGATGACGGCGGCGCCGGTGCCCGTGGGGTCGCCGTCCTTGAAGGCCTCCAGGCAGGTTTCGAGCTCCTCCCAGGTGGTGGGGACCTCTAGGCCCAGCTTGTCCAGCCATTGCTTGTTGATGAACATGTGGTTGGAGGAGCGGGCGGTGATGGAGCCCGCCACGGAGGGGGTGCCCAGGATCTTGCCGTCGGTGGTGGTGGAGACGACCTGGGCGTAGGGCTCGGCGTCGAACATGGCCTGCACGTTGGGCAGCGAGCCGAGCTCGGGCGTGAGATCCATGAACAGGCTGCCGAAGTCCGCCATATCGCCCGAGCCGAAACCGCCGATGGTGATGTCGGCGACGTCGCCGGCCGCCAGTGAGGCCTTCTTCTGCTGGTCCCAGGACGCCGACGGCGTCTCCAGCCACTGGATCGAGCAGCCCGCCGCTTCCTCCAGGTCCTTGGTCCAGGCGAGCTCGGACATCTTGGCGGTGCGGGAATCCTTGACCACCTGCACCTTGACGATCGGCTTGCCGTCGGAGGTGGTGGTGCTACTGCTGCCGCCTCCGCAGGCGGCCAGGCCGGCAGCGGCGGTCGCCACCGTGCCCAATGCCAGGAAACTCCGTCGCGATGTCTTCATCATTCCAACACTCCTCGTTGAGCCGAGTCCTATCCCAGGGGCTCGATACGTCGGTGAGCCCCGGTTCTGTCACGCAGAAGGTTATAGCGAGCACAAGTTTTGCGCAACACTTGCGTTTGAACTTGCGTCGCGGAAGCCTTCATTGCCTCCTGGACTGCGGCGGCCAGCGCCGCCACGGGCTTCCCGACCGCGCACCACCCCGCGAGCCCGTTTCCCGCGTATCCCGCCCGGTTCTCCCCGAAGACGCGCGCTCCCGTACCCCGTCGGGTAACCGCGTGCCGCGGCCCCTACTCCCGCGCGCCGGCGGACATGCCGCGTATACGCATGCCTTGCGCGAGCTCTCCTGCATGCCGTCTTGCGTAGATTCTTACGTGCCTTGTTGCGCACGTATTGCGCGAAGTCGGGGCCAGTACCGGCCCGACGTCAGCGGCGGTCCGACCGCCAGGTGCGGCAGATGCCCGTGGACTCGCGGACCACCAGCTCGGGTTCGAACACGAGGTCCCGCCGCACCTCAATCAGTGAGGGGTCCTCCATGCAGCGCAACAGGGCATCCACGGCGGCGCGGCTCATGGCATCAACGGACTGACGCACCGTGGTCAGTGCCGGCGAGGTGTAGGCCAGCCACGAGGAATCGTCGTAACCAATGACGGAAACGTCACTGGGCACATCAAGACCCAGGGACTTCAGAGCGCGGATCGCGCCCAGTGCCAGCTGATCGCTGGCGCACAGCAGCGCCGTGACGCCCTGCTCGCCGAGGCGAAGCGCCGCATCGCGCCCGGATTCAAAGCCGTAGGTGGTCCACACCGTGCTCTCATCCGACACGTCCAACCCCGCCTCCTGCGCGAAGGCGACGGCGGCCCGATGCTTGACCAGACTCGGGTAGTGGTGCGGGTCCCCCATGAGCAGGCCGATGCGCGTGTGCCCCTGGCTGGCGAGGTGCCGCATCGCCATGCGGGTACCGGCGGCGTCGTCGGTCATGACGCAGTGGCCAATGAGGGCCGGATCGGCGGCGTTCATGTAGATGGTCGGTAGATGGCGCTCCGCAAGCATCGCGTAGTCACCGTGATCGGCGAACTCGGTGTCGTAACGGCCGGCGAGGAAGATGACGCCGGTCGGCTGCTGCTTGAGCACCATCTCCAGCAGAGAGCTCTCCGAAGCACCGCTCAGGGTGTAGGCGCACAGCACCGGCAGCAGGTTGTTGCGCGCCAGGTAGGTGCTGATGGAGGTGACGAAGGCGGCGAAGATCGGGTTGGACAGGTCGGGTGCTACCAGGGCCACCTGCCGGGGGATGCCGCGTTGCAGGGAGTCCCCCACCATACCCAGTTCCCGCATGGTCTCCAGGATGGTTCGGCGGGTTTTCTCAGATACGCCCGGCTTGCCGTTGAGTGCACGTGAGACAGTCGCCTGACTGACGCCCACTCGTTGGGCCACATCCGCGAGCGTTGCCACCGCTTTCTCCGATTCGTTGAGAAGGTTCGGCGAGTATACACACCCGTCGCGCATGGCTGTGGTCCCGACACCGCACGGGCGCCGGGACCACGGGTTTGCACGCTGCGTTGGCGGGCGCCCCGCCGCACGATCCCGACCTATGAGGACGTCAGTCGTCCCGGTGGCGCATCCAGTACAGGTAGGAGTAGACGCCAACGGCCGCAAAGCCAGCGGGGTAAAACCAAACGCCAGGAGTCAGCCAGGCCTCGGCAGAAAACAGATTGTCCCCACCTATCAGCCCCAGAATGAGCCGCGCAACCAGCATCACCCAGAAGAATCGCGCAACCACCCGCCACGCCGTGAGCCGCCGACGGCGTATGCGCTCGGTGGTGGCAGTCATGGGGTCCTCCTGACAATAGGAGTCCAGTCTATCCGCGCCTGTGATAGGCATCAATCACATCAAGAGAGGGCGACACCCGGACGGCGCACCCGGGAGGTCCCGGTCACGCTTCGGTGTGAACAGCAAGACGGCTGCGGCCCCGGCACCTGTACAGGTGCCGGGGCCGCAGCCGTGGTTCACGCTATGCCGAGGAACATCAGCGCACACGTGCGCAGGTGTTCCCGTTCAGCTGCCGAACTGGGCGACGGCGCCGCGCCGGGGCGCGCCGTCGTCGTCGGGCCGATCAGCGCTTGGCGGAGCCGACGGAGCCGAGGCGCTCGCAGGCCTCGACCACGCGGGCGGCCATGCCCTCCTCGGCGGCCTTGCCCCAGGAGCGCGGGTCGTAGGTCTTCTTGTTGCCGACCTCGCCGTCGATCTTGAGGACGCCGTCGTAGTTCTTGAACATGTGGTCGGCAACCGGACGGGTGAAGGCGTACTGGGTGTCGGTGTCCACGTTCATCTTGATGACGCCGTTGCGCACCGCGGTGGCGATCTCCTCGTCGGTGGAGCCGGAGCCGCCGTGCATGACCAGGTCGAACGGGGAGTCCTTGACGCCCACCTTGGTGGACAGGCGGTCGCCCAGGCGGGCCGCGACGTCCTTCTGGATGTCGCCGAGGATCTCGGGACGCAGCTTGACGTGGCCGGGCTTGTAGGAGCCGTGCACGTTACCGAAGGTCAGCGCGGTGATGTAGCGGCCGTTCTCGCCCAGGCCGAGGGCCTCAATGGCGCGCCAGGCATCGTCGGCCGTGGTGTAGAGGTTGGCGTTCTCGTCACCCGAGATGCCGTCCTCCTCGCCGCCGACGGCGCCGATCTCGATCTCCAGGACGGTGTTGGCGGCCTTGGCGCGGGCCAGCATGTCCACGGCGATCTCAATGTTGTCGTCGAGGGTCTCCGCCGAGCCGTCCCACATGTGGGAGTTGAACATCGGCAGCTCGCCGCGCTTGACCTGCTCCGCCTCGATCTCGAGCAGCGGGAGGATCCAGGGCTCGAGCATCTTCTTGGGGCAGTGGTCGGTGTGCAGGCCGATGACGCCGGGGTAGAGGTCACCGACGGCGCGGGCGTAGGCCGCGAAGGCAATGGAGCCCTTGACGCGGTCGAGGCGGGAGGAGCCGGACCAGTAGGCGGCGCCGCCGTTGGAGATCTGGACGATTCCGTCGGACTCGGCGTCGGCGAAACCCTTGAGCGCAGCGGACAGGGTCTGCGAGGAGGTGACGTTGATCGCGGGGATGGCGTACTTGCCGGCCTTGGCGCGGTCAAGCATGTCGGCATAGGACTCCGGGGTTGCAATGGCCACTGGGTGCCTCCTGATGAAAGTGAATAGTCAGTGGTGCGGTGCTGATTCTGTCACGGATTCACGTGCGCGTGAACCGGATCGTGGTCCCGGTTGCGGATTTCCGCGGGCCGCCGTGCCACAGGCCACCGCCAGATGTAAGCAGCCACCCGTCCCTCCAAGACCTGACCGAGCCCGCCGTCGGCCAGCCCCGCCGTCGGCACGCCCCGCACCCCGCACGGCTTCGTCGCCATAGTTCACCCGTGGCGATGACCGTTAGCACTCTCCGTTCGCGAGTGCCAAAATTGAAGTACGCACGGAGAGGCCGTCAGGACACCCCTCCGCTCGGTTCTCGGAAACGCCGAGACCGCCACCACTGGAGATGGTTGACATGGCAACAACAGCTTTTGACCCGTTCCGCGACCTGGACCGCTGGCTGACCGGCGGCCTGGTGCGCACGCCCGCCTCCGTGGGCATGCCCCTGGACCTCTACCGCGAAGGCGAGTCCTTCGTGGCTCGTATTGACCTGCCCGGTGTGGACCCGGCGACGATCGACGTCGACGTCGAGGACCGCACCCTAACCGTTCGCGCCGAGCGCCCGGCCAACGACGCCGAGGGCCTGCAGTGGCTCGCACACGAGCGCCCCTCCGGCACCTTCGCCCGGCAGCTGACGCTTGGACACGGGCTCGCACTGGACCGCATCTCCGCCCAGTACACCGACGGTGTGCTCACGCTGACGATCCCCGTCGCCGAAGAAGCCAAGCCCCGCAAGATCGAGGTCACGCACGCCCCGGCGAACCACCCGGTTATTGAGGCCGAGCAGGCCTGATCCCTTCGGACGCTACAGCGGGCGTCGCGGCTTCGACCACCACCGCCGTCGTCGCCCGGTCACAGCGTCGGGCTCAGTCCGGCCCACAGCGTTCGAACCGTCTATCACGCCGGGCTCGTCTCCGCTCAGTCGGGGGCGGGCCCGGCGTGCTGCAGCACCCAGGCGTGCATGGCCACTGCGGCCGCTGCGGCCACGTTGATGGAGCGGGTGGAACCGTACTGGCCGATCCTCAGCACCCGCGCGCAACGCTCAAGCAGCTCGGGGCTGATTCCCTCCCCCTCGCTGCCGAACACCATGAGGCAGCGCTCGGGCAGCCTCGCCTGTTCCAGGAGCTGCGCGCGCGGGCCGTTGTCGATCCCGATCACCTCGTACCCGGCGCCAGCGGCCCACTCCAGCAGCTGCGCCGGATCGGCGTGGTGGCGCACATCCAGGTACCGGTTAGTGACCATGGCGCCGCGCTTATTCCAGCGGCGGCGGCCGATGATATGGACCGCGGCGACGTTGAAGGCGTTGGCCGTCCGCACGATTGAACCGATGTTGAGGTCCTGGGAGACGTTCTCCACCGCTACGTGCAGGGCGTGAGCGCGTCCGGCCAGGTCGGCCCGAATAGCCTCCACCGTCCAGTAGCGGTAGCGGTCCACGACGTTGCGCCGGTCGCCGTCGGCCAGCAGTGTCCGGTCATAGCGGGGATCATCGGGCCAAGCGTCCCGGCCACTCGGCCACGGCCCCACCCCCACCTCGCGCCGGTCCGCCGGCAGGTCCGGTTCCGGCCGCGCGGTACCGGGCAGCGCGGAAGACTCGGACCCGGGCTCAGTCAAGACCGAGGTCCGCCAGGCCCAGGGCGGCGTGGTAGGGCAGGCCGGCGGCCTCGATGCGCTCACGCGCCCCGGTGGCGCGGTCGACGACGACGGCGACGGCGAGCACTTCGGCGCCCGCCTCCCGCAGCGCCGCGACAGCCTCCAGCGGGGAGCCGCCGGTGGTGGAGGTGTCCTCCAGGACGACGACCCTGCGCCCAGCGACGTCGGGGCCCTCGATGCGGCGCTTCATGCCGTGGTCTTTGGCGGCCTTGCGCACGACGAAGGCGTCGAGGTCGAGCCCACGGGAGGCGGCCGCGTGCAGCATGGCGGTAGCGACGGGGTCCGCCCCCATGGTCAGCCCGCCCACGGCGTCGACGTCGTCGATCCCGAGCCCCGCCTCCTCGAGCATGTCGAGCATGACGTGCCCGATCAGCGGCGCCGCCTCATGATGCAGGGTGGCGCGGCGCATGTCCACGTAGAAGTCGGACTCCAGGCCGGAGGCGAGGGTGACTTTCCCGCGCACGACGGCGAGCTCGCGGATGAGTTCGGCCAGGCGGGCGCGGTGGGAATCGTTGGCGATGACGTCGGTGCTCACAGCACCAAGGCTAACCCGTCCCCGGGCACCCGTCGGCAAGTCAGCCGACCCGCCAGGCAGACCGCGCCCCGCCGCCACCCACCCCCTTCACCGAAACCGGCACTTGTAACGTACCGAGACCGGCACTTGTAACGTACCGAGACCGGCACTTGTAACGTACCGAGACCGGCACCAATGACGTGCCGAAACGAGCGAAGTCGCTGAGCGGCGCTGTACTGGTGCTTGCATGGTGCGGCTGCGATCAATGACCGTGACGTGGCGCGACGAGCCTACGGTAGGTGCGAGTGAGCCGGGACCGGGAGCGTCATTGTCGCAAACGGTGACCACAACAACCACCCCCGGGGCGACATCCCGCAGGACACGCCACTCGGGTACAGGAGGAAACCTCTCCTCAAGATCCGCCCCCGCACACCCGAGGCTTAGCCCGCCCTCAGCAACTTCGACCGGTCTCGGCACGTCATTAGTGCCGGTTTCGGTGAAGGGGTGGGTGGCGGTTGGCGGGACTGCCGGGACTAGTTGGTGAGGGCCTGGATCGACTCGGTCATCTGCTCGGGGTCGAGCATGCCGACGTGCACCTGCTGGACGGTGCCGTCAGCATCAATGAAGAAGTGCGAGGGCACGCCCATGATCCCGTAGGCAGCGGAGATCGCCTGGGTGCGGTCGGGGATCTCAATGAAGTCATTGCCGACGCGTTCGGAGTAGGCACTCACCGTGGCGGCGTCCTCCCCCACGTAGACCACCATGACCTGGATATCGTCCCCATGCGCGGCCACGGCCTCCTGCACATCCGGCATCTCGGTACGGCAGCCGGTGCACCAGGTGGCCACGAACATGAGCCACACCGGCCGTCCCTCCATGGCCTGCGGGTCCAGCGACACGTCCTGGGAGTCGATGCTGGTTCCGGTGAAGGCCGGGGCCGTGTCCCCCACCACCGGGGCGCTGCTCACACCATCCACCTCTACCTCGGTGACGACGGCGGTTTCAGCCAACTCCGGACCGGTGTCATCCGGTTTGACCGCCCACCAGGCAGCGATGGCAATGGCAAAAGCAGCCACAAGGACGACGACGGCCTGCGCGAACCGGGAACCGCGGATGCCGGTGCGCCAGGCGGGTTCGTCGTTGGGGTCGGCGGGCTTGTCGTGCGGCGCATCATCACGCATAGGAGTGCAGACCTCCGAAGAACAGGTTGCCGAGGTAGGTGAACAGGACCGCAGCGAAGCCGAGGATGAGCAGCCACGCCGAGCGGTTCCCCCGCCAGCCGCGGGTCACCCGTGCATGCAGGTAGGCGCCGTAGATGAGCCAGGTGACCAGAGCCGCGGTCTCCTTGGGGTCCCACCCCCAGTAGCGGCCCCAGGCGACATTGGCCCACAGGGCCCCCAGGATGAGCATGAGGGTCAGCATGGGAAAGGTGACCACGGTGGCCTTGTAGCCGAGGTCGTCCAGCACCTCGCGCCGGGGCCAGCCCCGCCAGCGCACGTGCGGCGCCAGCAGGTACATGACCGCGGCCGCGAAGGAGATCACCGCGGCGCCGTAGGCGAGGGAAGCGGTGAACACGTGCAGGGTGAGCAGCGGGGAGTTCTGCAGCGCCGGCATGAGTGGGCTGGGCTGGTAGGAGAGCGTGGAGGCGTAGATGAGCATCGCCAGAATGACCGGCAGCACAATGATTGACACCGTGCGCACCCGGTAGCGCCACTCGAAGAGCACCTGCGCCAGCATCATCCCCCAGGCGAAGCAGATGGCGAATTCGTAGTGGTTGGAGAGGGGGGCGTGCCCGGTGGCGATGGTCCGCGTGATGAGCGACCCGGTGAGCAGCAGCAGGGCCAGCTGGGTGGATTTGGCCGCCCACCAGGTGACGGTGAAGCGCTTGATCGGAGCGTGCTGGAGCCCGCCGGTCACCTCCACGGCACGGTCGCCGTCGCCGGTGTTGACCACGACGGTGGTGGCCGGCGTGGCCCCGGACGTTCCTGCACCGACGGCGCGCGACATGCGTGCGGCGAAGAATGCGCCCAGGTAGGCGATGGTGGACAAGACCACGAGCCCGGTGGTGATGAGCAGTAGGGCCTGGGAATACTCAAGCATCGACGTCGGTCCTCTCTCCGTGACGTAGCATCTCGCCGCTGAGGCGCACGGCCATATCGGTGAACATTCTGCTCATGCCCGAATCTCGGCGATCCGGCGAAGCCATCTGCACCAGGGCGCCGGCGTCGGGGTCGGCGTCGGTGCCGAGGTCGGTGACCCGCACCCACAGGCGCTGGTGCGGGAAGAACATGGTGATACAGATTCCCAGCGCAAGCAGTCCGAAGCCGAACCACACAATCCCAGCGCCCGGATCCCGGCGCACGATCATGCCGGTGAACTGTTGCTCCCGCTCGAAGGTGACGGTGTAGTCGCCCAGCGGCGTGGGCGTGCCCTGATCCAGCACTGCCGCGTCGAACGGGGTGGTGGCATCCCCCTGGTAGAGCTCAATGCGCATCTGCCCGGGCTCGATGCCGGTGCCGACCTGCCCGGAGGCCGAGCCGACGACGTAGATGACCGTGCCGTCGGGCAGGGTGGTGTGTCCGTAGTTGAACACCTTGTCCGAGGTGGTCCACTCCAGGGCGACGCCGTCGTGCAGGACCTCCGCACCGGTGGCGTCGGTGATGTTCATGACGGCGGAGACCCCGAAGTAGGACTGGTGGAACATGACGCCGCCGTAGCTGAGCGGGGTGTTGACCCGCACCTCCTGGGCGGCCACCTCCTGACCGTCCTCATAGACGACCAGGTCGGCCACATAGTCTTTGGGGGAGCCGTCCTCGTAGTAAGTGTCGCGGAAGCTGCGCGCCTCGGCCACCAGCGCCGTGCCGTGGCCGACCTCCTTGGGCTGGCCGACGGTGAGCGTGAATTGCTCGTCGCGGAAGCCGGTGAGCGAGGAGACCACAAACCCGACCATGACGACGACGAAGGCGATATGCGCGAAGACCGTGCCGAAGGGGGCCCAGTGGTGGCGGTCGAGGTAGGCGTTGCGGCCAGGGCCGCGCTCGTCGGTGATGACCCGCAGGTGGTGCTTGCGGGCGTCGGCGCGAATGATGTCGAAGGCCGCATCGGCACTGAGCGGGACGGTGAAGTGGGAGCGCAGCCGGGCCCGGTCGAAGAATCGGGCAGTAACGTGGGTGCGCGGATGGCGGGTGGTCTTCCAGATGACCGGCAACCGGTGCGCGGTGCAGGCGATGATCGACGCCGCAAGCAGGCCCATGACCACGAGGAACGGGATCGAGGTGAACATGTGGAACACCCCGAGGGTATTGAGGATGCCGGTCCAGCCGCCGAGGGTCGATCGCACCTGTTCCAGCCACTGCGCGCTCGCCTCCGCGCTCTCCCGGGCCGAGGACGGCATCTGGGGGAAGATCGCGCCCAGAAGGGCCAGCAGCCCGGCCAGCAGGATGAGCACGAGCCCGACGGCCTTGTGGTAGAAGAACGCGTAGATGCGGCGGGCGAGCTGACGCGGGGACAGCGCCACCTGGTCATCCAGGCCGTCCACCGCGCTGCCGCCGTCGCCGGGCTCAGGGCGGCGTCCGCCGCGGGGCGTGGAGCCGCCTCCGCCGTGCGCCGAGGCCCCGGAGGCGGAGCCGCTGGCGCGACCGCCATCCGCCGTGCTCGTGGCCGAGCTCGCGTCCGACTTGCTCGCCGGCTTCACGTCGCTTTTCACCTCAGTGCCTCCTCACAGCCCCAGCGCGGGGATCAGGGCGGACAGTCTTCCCAATAGTCCCGTGATCATGAGCAGGCCCACCACCACCAGCACGCCCCCGCTGACCAGGGACACCCCCACGTGGTGGCGCCGGAACCAGTTGAACCGCCGGGTCACCTGCGCCGAGCCGAGGGCGACGGCGACGATCGGGACTCCCAGGCCCGCGCAGTAGGCGAGCATGAGGGCGACGCCGGACCACGCCGTCGTCCGCGTGGTCGCCAGGGCGAGGATGCCGGACAGGATCGGGCCGATGCAGGGGGTCCAGCCCGCCCCGAAGGCGAGCCCCATGAGACCGGCGCGCAGTGGCGATCCGCCCGCGTCGGCGGGGCCGGACGCCCTCATCAGCGTGTCGAAGGGGCGCAGTGTGAGGATGCCGGCCACGTGTAGGCCCATGAACACGAGAATGGCCCCGCCGAGCATCCGCGCATAGGCCGCATACGGGCCCAGTGACCTGCCGATCAGTCCGAGCGACGCCCATAGGGCAATGAAGACCAGGGAGAACCCGGCTACGAAGCACAAGGAGTTGACCAGGGCGTTGCGCCGCCGTACCCGGCGCACGTCGGCGCCCACGAGCTGCCCCACGAAGGCGGGCACGATGGGCAGGAAGCAGGGGGAGGCGAAGGAGACGAGCCCCGCCAGCAGGGCAACCGGGATGGTGAGCTCCATCCGATCACCCCGCGCTCGCCGTCGCCGAGCCGGTGGCCGTACCGTCCTCATGGCTGCGGACGGCGGCCGCCATCTCCGAGTCGGGGGCGAGCTCGAGCACCTTGTCCCAACACTCCCTGGCGCGCTCGGTGTCGGGCGGCGTCTGAGCCAGGTATAGGAAGCCGAGGTTGTACCAGGGTTCGGCCACGTCCGGGTCGATCTCGGTGGCGCGCAGCCAGTGAGTCTCGGCGGCCTCGTACTGGCTGGACTGGTATTCGGCAACGCCGATGGTCAGCAGTGCGTCCAAGTTGTCGGGTTCGACGTCGAGGATCTGCTGCAGCCAGGTGATGGAGTCCTGGTACAGCGCCGCCTTGAGGTACATGACACCGAGTTCCTGCCGCGCCTCGATATTGGCGGGATCCGTCTCGGCTTGCGCCTGGAGGTCCGCCTCCAGCTCGGCGTCCACCGGCTCGGCCTCGTCCAGGGCGGCGATGTCGGTGGCGTTGGCGGTGGCGGCAATCGAGGGGTGACCGGAGGGGAGGGCGGTGCCGGAGCCGGCCTCATTGCGGCCCGCCTGCTGGATGATGATGACGACGGCGGCGGCGAGCAGCGCCACCAGCACGAGGTTGAGTCGGGATACCCCGGTTCTTTGCTGCAGCACCGAGGGGGTGCGGCCGCGGCGCGCCGCCGTAGCGGAGGCGCCCGGGTCGGCAGCGGGAGCGGCCTCGGGCGAGTCCTCGGCTGCATCCTGTCCGCTCTCCGGATCTTCCGCGTCATCGCGGTCATCGTCCCGGTCTTCGTCGGCTAGCAGGTCCTCGACGTCGGCGGCGTCGTCGGCCGCGGCGCCACCGGCCGCGCCCGGGTCAGCGGAACCCGGCTCAGCGGCGCCGACCGTATCGTCACCGGACGCGCCCGGCGCGGCGTCGTCGGACACCGGCGGGGCGTCGGCGTCGAAGCGGGCCAGTTGCGCGTCGGCCCACTCCCGCAGTCCGTCCGGGGCGGTGGCGAGGAAGGCGGCCAGCTCCTGCCGGTCCGGCGCGCCCGTCCCCGTCTGCTCTTCTTGCTGCTCGGTCACCTGCTCGTCTGCCATACCGTGCCCGCGCCCCGTCAGCTATCGCTATCCGGCAGGTGCTGCTCGGGAATGGCCGGGCCGACCCCGTTCTCGACGTCGACGCCGCGCAGCACCAGCTGGCCGGAGCGCGCCCAGTCGGTCGCCTGGTTGAGAATGGAGATCGAATAGGCCGGGGCGTGGAAGCCGCGCCCGTTCTCGGAGAAGGAGTAATCCACGATGAACTGGGCCTTGCGCTGGTAGTCGCGGGCGGTGGCGAGGTCCTCCTCGCTGGCGCTGCCGTCCGCGGCCGCCGTGGTGATATCGGTGATGAGCGCATCCAGGGCCGTGAAGCTCACGTTGAGCGAGCTCTGCCACCGGGTCTGGATGCCGTCGACGCGCTCACGCATCTCCTCGGCGGTGGAGTGGTGGCAGGTGAGGCAGGAGGCGTTGATGGTCTCCTCGCTGGCCATTGGGCTCATGATCTGGTGGTTGGAGACCTTCGCCGCTCCCACCCGGCTGTAAGCCATGTGGCAGTCGGCGCAGGTGACGCCGTTGGCGGCGTGGATGCCCTGCGACCAGGTCTCGAAGTCGGGGTGCTGCGCCTTGAGCACCTCGGCGCCGGACTCCTCATGGGTGAAGTCGGTCCAGCCGACCTCGTCGTAGTAGTCCATCTCGTCATAGACGGTCAGGCCGTTGTCCCACGGGAAGGTCAGGGTCTTACCCTCGCCGGCGAAGTAGTACTCGACGTGGCATTGGGCGCATACGTAGGTGCGCATCTCCTGGTTGGTGGCGTCGCGGTTGACGTCGTAGTCCTCAATGCCCTCGGCCGCCTTGGCCTTCCGGATGCCGTCGATGAAGGCCGGCCGGGTGATGGTCAGCTCCATGGTTTGCGGGTCGTGGCAGTCGATACAGGCGATGGAGGAGGAGGCATGCTCGTAGGCCTCGTCGTAGCTGAGGGCGTTGACGGCGTCGAAGCCGGCCTGCCGGTCGCCGTCGCCCAACTCGTCGTAGACCTCGGGCATGGAGGCATGGCAGTTGAGGCAGGTGCCGGGCTGGTTGAAGCGCTCGTCGGTGCGCTCGGTGTAGCGCTGATCGTCCAGCGCCCATTCGTGTCCGCGGGGCTCGGTGTAGTCCACGGCGAAGGCGTAGCCGCGCCACATCCGCTGGGCCCGGGTCTCGGACTCGATCCGGGAGATGGTGTGGTACTCGCGCGGGTCGTCGGCGGTGGGGGTGACGGCGATGAAGTCGCCGTCGGTGTCCTCGATGGTTTTGCGGAATTGCTCGTACTGGATGGGGAAGTTCTGCCCCCATATTGCCGGGTCATAGGAGGTGTCGGTCAGCTCGACCACCTCGGTGAAGGAGGCCGCCGACTCCTGCTTGTGGGCGAAGATCGTGGTCAGCACCCACGTGACGGCGGCCGCGGCCACGGCCACGGTGACCAGCACCAGGGCCGGGACCCACTTCCCGCGTCGGCGCGGCGCCGCCGGGGTTTCGCCGTCGCCGGTGGCGGTGTCGCTGTGATCGGGACTGTCCATCGTGGCGTCGTCCTTCTCGGTACTCATGTCGCATCACCTCTCATGCCCGACGCCGTCGTGGCAACGGATGCACGACACCGTCTCACCCTTGTGGGCCGAACTGTTGGTGGCCTGGTCGACAAAGTCGCCATGGCAGTAGAGGCAGGCCGCCTCGGTGATCTCGCGGTTGTGCTCGCGGATTTGGATGTTCTCCGGGTAGGTCTGGAACGTGAACTTCAGGGCGTGCCAGAAGCCGTTGTCCGCCTTGTTGATGTACTTGTAGACGATGTTGTCGTGCGGGGCGTGGCAGGAGTTGCACGTAGCCACATCATGGTGGCTGCCCCGCTGCCAGGCCTCGTACTCCTCGTTCATGGCATGGCAGTTGGCGCAGGTGGCCGGATCATCGCCCAAGTAACTAGTCACGCCCGAGTAGTAGACGGTGAAACCGCCCACCCCCAGGAGGACGCCCAGGAGCGCCGCCAGGGCGATCCGCGTCCAGCCGGTGAACAGGCGCGTGTAGCCACGCCATAGCGCCTTGATGAGACGTACCACGCGGCACCCCCTCACGCTCCGGGAATGTCACGCCCCGTCCGCTGGGGACACGGACCGACGCAGGGCAAGCTGACCTTATGAAGGATATCACACGGTGTCGTCAAATCTGAGCGAAGTGCCACCGTCGATTCACGAAGGTCGGGTACGTGGCACGAGCATCCTCCGCCGCCCCTCACCGAAACCGGCACAAATAACGTGCCGGTCTCGGTGAATCTTGGGGCCGGGACTCGCACCGTGGAGATGCCTCGCCGTGGGGACGTCGGGGCGTGAGAACACGGCGGCCGCCGGCGGTCAGTAGCGCGTGCGCACGCTGGCGTGGCCGGCGACGCGGCGGACGATCCCCCGGGGCGCCAGGCGCAGCAGCGCGTTGACGCCGAGGTAGCGCAGCGACGGCGTGCAGATGACCTGCCCGCGACGCACCGCCGCGAGCGCCGCCCGGGCGACGTCGTCGGCCTGCAGCCAGGCAATGTCGGGCCAATCCGCATCCATCCCAGCACGGTCGTGGAACTCAGAGCGGGTCAGTCCGGGGTTGACCACGGTCGCGGTCACGCCGGTGCCGCGCAGCTCGCTGGCGAGTCCCTCGGTGAAGGTGCGCACCCAGGCCTTGTGGGCGGCATAGGTGCCCATGGCGGTCAACGCCGTCACGGAGGAGACGTTGAGGACCGCGCCGTGTCCGCGCTTGACCATCCCGGGGACGGCAGCGTGGGTGAGTTCCAGAACCGCACCGACCATGACGCCCAAAGCGCGCCGTTCCTGGGCGATATCACCGGTGGTGAAGGGCTGGCCGACGGCGAAACCGGCGTCGTTGACGAGCAGGTCGATGGGCCGCGCGGCCACCTGCGCGGCGGTGTGCGGAGCCCGGGCGGCACCGGCGGATTCCGCTGCTCCGCGCTCAACGCGCAGCCGCTCGGCGACGCGGGCAACGTCGTCGGGAACGGATAGGTCGGCGGCGAGCGTTTGCACTCCCACGCCCGCCACCTGCGTGATCTCATGGGCGACCTCCTCCAACCGCGCCGGGGTGCGGGCGACGAGGACGAGGTCGTGGTGTGCCTCAGCGAGCTGCCAGGCGATCTCCAGTCCGATTCCGCTGGTGGCGCCGGTGACGAGTGCGGTTCCCATGGCCCGAGCCTAATCGCCCGCTGCCACGCATGGGCGAGGTCTACGCTCGTTCGGTTGTCGGCTTGGAGACCGCCCCTGCACACAGGGGGAATGGCGCGATAGCCTGCCGGTATGCGTCTGGCTACTTGGAACGTCAACTCCGTCCGCACTCGAGTCAACCGGATCATCGACTTCCTCAACCGTCGGGACATCGACGTGCTGGCGATGCAGGAGACCAAGTGCCGACCCGACCAGTTCCCCCGCGAGCCCTTCGAGTCGGCCGGCTATGAGCTCGCCGTGCATGGACTCAACCAGTGGAACGGCGTCGCCATCGCCTCCCGGGTGGGACTGGCCAATGTCGCCACCACCTTCCCCGGGCAGCCTGGTTGGGCGGCCGGGGAGGGGAAGGAGCCCATGGTGGAGGCCCGGGCGCTCGCCGCCACGGTCGGCACCGCCGTTGGCGCCGAACCGGTGCGCTTGTGGAGCCTGTACGTGCCCAACGGCCGAGAACTGGACCACCCGCATTACGAGTACAAGCTGAACTGGCTGCGCGCGCTGCGCGACGACGTGCGCACGTGGCTGGCGGCGGATCCGCACCAGTCGCTGGCGCTGGTCGGCGACTGGAACGTGGCGCCACGAGATGAGGATGTGTGGGATATGAGCGTATTCGAGGGCGCCACGCACGTATCCGCGCCGGAGCGGGCGGCACTGGCCGAGTTGGAGGGAGTCGGCTTGCAGGAGGTGACGCGCGAGCGCGTCACCAACTACACCTACTGGGACTACCAAAAGCTGCGTTTCCCCCGCAACGAGGGGATGCGCATTGACTTCATCTACGGCTCGGCCGCCTTCGCCCGACGCGTGACCGGCGCCGCGATCGACCGGGACGAGCGCAAGGGGAAGGGCGCCAGCGACCACGTGCCCGTCGTCGTCGACATCGATTGAGCCGACTCGGCCCGTTGACTCACCGAGCCGGGCTGTCCGACGGGCCCATTGACGCGGTGCGCCGCAGGCACCTCCGGGCACCGCTCCCCCAGCGCCGCCGATCCGCGCCTCAGTGCAGGCAGAGGAGCTGCTCGTGGAGGACGTCGAGCACGGGTGCCTGCGAGGCCGGACCACCGCCGAGCGCACGGGCGATCTGGGTGGTGAAGGCGTCGACGCGGTTGTTCGTGTCCCGCAGGTCGTAGTACTGCTCGACCTCGGCGTCGTAGGCGGCCAGGGCGTCGGCGTGGTCGTCGAGCTCGGGGTAGGCGTCCACGCCGGTGGTGATCTCGCGGGGCAGGCGCGGCTTGTACTGGGGCTCCTGGGCGGGGTGGCCAACCAACAGGCCGAGGATCGGGTAGGTGCGCTTGGGCAGGTGCAGGGCGGTGATGACGCGGCGCACGTCGCCGATGATCGAGCCGAGGTAGGTGGTCCCCAGGCCGAGGGACTCAGCGGCCACCACCACATTCTGCGCCGCAATGATGGCGTCTTCGGCACCCTGGAGGAACAGGGCGGTGCGCTCGAGCGGTTCCAAGGAGGCGCCGGCACGCTCACGAATGACGGCGTTGCGGTGCAGGTCCACGACGAAGACGAACAGCTCGCCGCGGTCTCCGCCCACGTACGCCTGCCCGGAAGCGAGGTGGAGTTGTTCACGCACCTCGGGGTCCTGCACGCGGATGATGGTGACTTGCTGTTGGAAGGAGGAGCTGGCGGCGTGGCGGGCAACATCCAGCAGCGTGGTAACGGTGTCCTCGCCGACCGGTTCATCGGTGTAGGCGCGAATGGTGCGGTGGGCCATCTGGGCGGCGATGGTGGCGTTGGTGATGGGCGTGGTTGCGGGGGTGGTCAGTGCATTCGTGGGGGCAGTCATGACTCGGACTGTAGATGATTGGCGCCCCCGGTGGGCGGGTTGGGCTCGTCATCGGCCTGGTGCGCTCGCCGTCGGCCGGGGGTGCGGCCGTCACTTACGATGGCGTCGATGCCGTTCTACCACCGCGCGCGTCGACCGCTGCCACAGAAGCCTCTGCGCCAACCGCCCACCCGGCCCCGCCAGGCGGGCGGGCAGCTGGACGCATCCCGGGTGGGCTACGCCGTCGTCGACCTGGAGACCACCGGGCTGTCCCCAGCGGCGGACTCCATCATTGAAATCGGGCTCGTGCTTGCCAGTCCGGACGGAAGCGTTGAGCGCAGCTGGACCACCCTGGTGGATCCGGGCGCCGGCATCGACGTGGGGCCAACCCATATTCACGGGCTGGTCGGGGAGGATCTGGTGGGGGCGCCCGCGCTCGCCGACGTCGCTGACTTGCTGGTGCGGGACCTAGCGGGGCGGGCGGTGGTCGCCCACAATGCCCGCTTCGACGTCGGGTTTCTCACCCAGGCGCTGAGCGGTCTGGAGCATCTGGCGCGCGGGGCACGGGTACCGCGCGTATGCACCATGGAGACGGCGCGGCATTTCATGGATACGCCGTCGCGGCGGCTGGTCACCTGCTGCGAGACCGCTGGCATCACGATCGGCCAGCACCACACCGCGCTCGACGACGCCCTGGCCAGCGCCGGGCTGCTGCGCCATTACCTGGCGGTGGGCCGCGAGCGCGGCGAGGAGCCGGTCATGTGGTCGCGAGCGCTGGAGGAGGCCGCGGTGTTCACCGGCTGGCGCTGGAGTGAGGCGGCCGCCCGCGCCCAGGAGGCCCGGCTCGTGCCGCGCCCGGGCGACGGCGTGCTGCGCTAGAGCGCCTCGCGACGCCGGGACCTTCACTGTGGACCGCACTCCCCGGAGCGGTCGGCCCGGCCGCGTCATGAGTGCAGGTCTCGGCACGTTACTTGTGCCGGTTTCGGCACGTCATTAGTGCCGGTTTCGGCGAGGGTGGCGGTCACAGCGCCACGAGGAAACCGTCGTCGTCCAGGACTGCTCCTCCGGCGGCGGCCTGCAGGGCGGCGGCAACCTTCTCGATGAGCACGCGCGCCGCGGCGCGAGCCTGCCGAGAGCCCTCGGGAAGATCCTCGCGGTGGGCGTCGGCGGGGTCGCGCGGCGCCCACACCACCGTGTAACACACCACCCCGCGACGAGCCCACGTCTCGCCGCGCACAGCCAACGGGACCAGTTCCGTCCCCTGGACGCGCACCTCGATCCCGCCCCAATCCGGGTGCGCCGGATCGATGTCGGCAACGATGCCGTAGCCGTCACGCAGCTCTTCCAAGGGGGTGCCGGTAGCCCGGGCGCGTGCCTCGGCCTGCGCCTGCTCCTGACGCAGACGTTCGGCCTCCCGCCAGGCCTTGTCGAGTACGTCGTCGCCGAGCGTCGCGGCAAGCCTGACGAGTTCTTCCTGCGGGACCGCGGCCAGACCGGTCGGCCCCGGCACGGGGTCGGCCTCCAGCATCAGGCGGGCGCCGGGGGCGATGCGAGCGACGAGGGACGCCACGCCGTCGGGCACAATCCACACCGGCGAGTAAACGGTCAGGGTGGTGGACCGCTCGGGGTCAGGAACGATCAGAACGGGAACGGTCCGGCCGCCCGGCGTCGGCGGATCTCCGGCCAGACGCAGCGCCCCGGCCAGGCGCCGCGCCATGGCCCGCATGCGGGTCAAGGCTAGGAGCTCCACGCCGGTGGGTTGAGCGAGTGGGAAGGCGTCGGTCAGCGGGTCAACACCGGTCAGTGCCTCCGGCAGGGCGCCGGCCCGCTGCGGCGGGCAGTCGAGCAACACGGCCTGGGTGGCCCAGTCGGGCAGGTCCAAGACGCGCCGCAGGTCGGGATCCACATTCCACGGGCCCTGGAGCTCGGCGCCGGGCACGATCTGGAGGCGAGAGGCGCCCACCCAGCCGGCGTGCTCATCCAGGGACAGCGCCAGGGCCTCAAGCTCGTCGACGGTGACGTCCTCGGCCAGCAGCAGCATGTGCTGGGTATCCGCACGACCGACGGGGAAGGAGCCGACGGCGGACAGGGTGGCGTCGGGCAGGGTAGTAGCCAGGTCGGCGCCAGCGGTGAAGAAGTCGGGCAGCGGCGACGCCGCGCCGGCGGAGGCGCCTTGCGGCCCACTCATGCGTCGGTGCCTTCGCTGCCCGCAGTCTCGGCGAGGGGACCGGGGTCAGTAATGCGGACGCGGTGGAAGGACAGGTGGGAGCGCGACGCCGTAGGGCCGCGCTGCCCCTGATAGCGCGAACCGGTTGCGCCCTGACCGTAGGGTGCCTGCGCCGGAGAGGACAGGCGGAAGAAGCACAGCTGGCCGACCTTCATGCCGGGCCAGAGCTTGATGGGCATGGTGGCGGTATTCGACAGCTCGAGGGTGACGTGCCCGGTGAAACCGGGGTCGATGAAGCCGGCGGTGGAGTGGGTGAGGAGCCCGAGGCGGCCGAGGCTCGACTTGCCTTCCAGCCGGGCGGCGATGTTATCGGGCAGGGAGACGCGCTCATAGGAGGAACCCAGCACGAACTCACCGGGGTGGAGCACCAGCGGCTCGTCCGGACCGACGTCGACGAGGTGTGTCAATCGGTCCTGCTCAACGGCCGGGTCGATGACCGGGTAACGGTGGTTGTCGAACAGGCGGAACCAGCGGTCCAGGCGCACGTCGATGGAGGCGGGCTGGATCATCTCCGGGTCGTAGGGCTCGAGGCCGACGTGACCGGATTCGAGTTCCGCGCGAATATCACGATCGGAAAGCAGCACAACCCCGATTGTGCCAGGTTGCGCCGTCGGCGGCATCCGGTAGGCACCACTCACGAGAGTTTTCAGGGGACAGGTCGACGAGCTCCGGACCTTGCCGGCAGCGCGTCGACGCAAGGACGCCGGTCAACGCCGGTCAACATCGACCGGAACCCCGGTCGGTGCCAGAAGACCGCCCGGTGGGCAGCCGGTCAGCCACGCAGGGGCACGCCCCTGGCGTCCACGCCCCAGGGGTGCACGCCGGAGGTGGAGCACAAAATGATGATGCCCTCGATCAATCCCCAGAACTGAGCGGCCAGCATCATGAAAAAACCAACAAAAAAGATCAGGAGGAGGAGGCCACCGAGCGTGAGACACAACTGGCCGACCGCCTTGCCGGTCTGCCCCAGGTAGAAGTTGTGGATACCCAGGCCGCCGAAGAAGATCCCGAGCAGGCCGGCGGCCACCTTGGACTTCTGGTCATACGTCGCATAAGGCTGGGGATAAGCCGCGGCGGGCGCCCCATAACCGGCCTGCTGGTATCCGGGAGCCTGGTAGCCCGGCTGCTGGCCGGCGCCCGGGTACCCCTGCTGCTGGTACGGCGCCTGCTGATAGTTCGCGCCCGGATTACTAGGCGCCCCGTACCCCGACTGATAGGCCGCCTGCTGTGCTTGTTCGTACCCCGGCGGGTAGGCGCTACCCTGCCAGCCCTGCGCACCCGAGTAGGTATCGAGCTGACGGTAGGGGTCGGTGGCTGTCTCAGCACCGGAGGACGCCGCATATCCCTGGGGGTAGTCGGCGCTGAGGGCGCTGTTCTGCACGCTAGCCCCGTAGGAACCGTCGTTATTCTGCGGCTCAGGCGCGGTGAAGGGCGAGGACGTCATGGAGCCATGCTGGCAGAAGACGGGGCGGATGCGCACCCCGAAAGCGGGGTAGTAGTCCCCATGGGCGAGGCATCTCACGCCTCGCATCGGCGACCGCACCCGCCCCAGCGTGGACAGCGCGCGTTGCGCCGGGCCGACGGCGTGGTAACCTGTGCGCGCACCTCACGCAGGTGAGGCACGCGGGTGTAGTTCAATGGTAGAACTTCAGCTTCCCAAGCTGACAGCGCGGGTTCGATTCCCGTCACCCGCTCCATATCCGCGAGTTGTGTCCCTGAGAGCGATGGAGCCGCTGGCGATCGGCTGCTCGCGCAAGGTGTGCACGCGGCGGCCGGTCCCGGATCCAACTCACGCAGCCCCTCAGTCCCCCACGGGGGACAATCCCCGCAACTGGAGTGCGCACCGCGCTGACGGCGGGTTGTCATGGATGCATGAGCACACACGCCACAACACCCAACGCCGCCTGGGCGCCACCGCGGACCACCGCGGCCGACCCGGCGCTGTCCGATCCGACCCGCCCGACGGCGTCAGCGCCTTCCCACCTACTGGTGTCGGCTCCTGCACAGCCAGCTCGAAACGGGTCCGACTGGGTCGTCACCACCGATGGCCTGACCAAGTCCTACGGCGATTTCCGGGCCGTGGACGACGTGAACCTCCGGGTGCCGCACGGGGGCGTCTACGGCTTCCTCGGCCCCAACGGTGCGGGCAAGTCCACCACCATGAAGCTGCTGCTGGGCCTGACTCGCCCCACCGCGGGCACCATGAGCGTGCTCGGGCGCCCGGTGAGTGCGCGTTCCCCGCTGGCGGCGGGCACGATCGGTTCCCTCATTGAGGGCCCCTCCTACTATCCGCGGCTGACGGGAGCGGAGAATCTCGCCATGCTGGCCGACTACCTCGGCCTGCCCCACTCCCGCGTCGGCCACGCCCTGACCACGGTCGCCCTGGCCGACCAGGGTAAGAAACTGGTCAGGGACTACTCCTTGGGCATGAAGCAGCGTTTGGGTCTGGCCATGGCGCTCCTGGCCGATCCGCCACTCATCCTCCTCGACGAACCCACCAACGGCCTGGATCCGGCCGGTGTTGCCGAGATCCGCGAGCTGATCGTGTCCCTGGCGCGCCAGGAGGGCACCACCATCATCGTCTCCTCCCACATCCTGTCCGAGATCGAGCAGATGGCCGACGTCGTCGGCATCATCTGCGCCGGGCGGCTGCGCTATCAGGGCCCGCTGTCCGGCCTGCAGGACGCCGGCGTCATCGACTTCACCGTCTCCGACCCGGACGGCCTTGCCGGCCTACTCGCCGAGCGGCGAATCACGCACCGCGTGCAGGGGCGAACGGTGCGCACACCCATGCTGCCGGATGCGGCGGTGGGCGACCTGGTGACCGGCATCGTGCATTCGGGCGGCACGATCTTCCGGGTACAGACGGTCCGCAAGACTCTGGAGCAGGCCTTCCTGGAGCTGACCGATCCCGCCAGTTCGCACCCGGCCGGTACCCCCACCGCTTCCGACGCGCCCGCGGCAGCCATCCCCTCCCTTGTTTCCGCGCCGGGCGCGCCCGACGCCGAAGCGCCGTTCTCCCCCACCCTGAGCACACGACAGGAGGCCCGCTCATGAGCGCTATCGGCATGGAGCTGCGCAAGCTCAAACGACGGCGCTACTGGCTCATGGCCGCGGGCGCGGCTGGCCTGGAGCTGGCCTGGATCGCCTCCGCCTCGGGCATGCGCGCCACCGGTGCGCCGCAGCTGCGGCTGCTGGGTTTCACCCTGAATGAGGCCATGAGCCTGGTCGGCATGCTCGTGCCGCTCGTCGCGGCCCTGCTGGCCTCCCGCCTGGCGACAGTGGACACCGAGGAGCGCATGGGCTCACTGCTCACGGCCCTGGGGCAACCCGGCCGGGCCCGCTTCGGCGCCAAGCTCACCGTGGGCTCCTTCGCACTCGTACTCGGGCAGCTCAGCGTGCTGGCCTTCGTCGCACTCGTCGCCCCGAGCATGGGGATGCGCACAACAGCGGCCTACCAGGACGCCGTCGGCCCGGCGATCGTCGTCGTCGTTGCCGCCTCAGTGGCGGCGATGGCCGTGCAACTGGCGCTGGCAACATGTATTGAGAAGCAGGCGATCGGGCTGGCCGTGGGAGCGATTGCGGGGTTCGTGTGCTCCGGGTTGCCCTCCGCGCAGCTAGAGGCCCTCGGCTGGTTGCTTCCCTGGGGCATCGCCACCGCCGCGAGCCCCATCTCCAGGCTGGCCACCTTCCAGACGGGCGTGCCCGTCACCGTCGCCCAGCCGTGGGCGGGCGCGCTCTTCGCCGTCGTCGCCGCCGTCATCTGGACCACCGCGGCCGCACTCGCCATCATCCACCAGGAGAACCACCGATGACCGCTTGTTCCACTTCCGCACCCGCCCAGCCCGGCGCCTCTCCCGCGTCCGCACCGACGTCCACCGGGCGACGCCGCCCCTCCCGCCTCGGCAAGCCATCGGTACGCGCCGCAGTGACGTGGGAGGCGCGCAAGGCCGCCAACCGCTGGTACTGGCCCGCACTGGCGCTGCTGTGCGCCATCGGCATGGTGCTGGGCTGGTCCAACTACAAGGAGTTCCAGTCCGAGTTCGCCGACCAGGGCATGAGCTGGTCGGCAGTGTGGGGGCAGGCGTCGCTGCTGACAACCATGCTCGCCGTCCCCCTGCTCGTAGGCGCGGTGATCGCGCAGATGGCCTCCGCCGAGCATGAGGGGCGCAATTGGCAGCGCATGTCCGCCAACCGGCTGGAGGGCACCATGCTGGTGGGCAAGCTGGGGCACATGGCCCTCGTCGCGGTGCTCAGCACGCTGGTGCTGCTGGCGGAACTCCTCCTCACCGGGGTGCTGCTCGGTTTCGACCTTGCCGGGTTCATCCCGTTCCTGGCGCGCGGGGTCCCCATCGCCATGGCCATCTTCGCCGTCGAGTTGTTCGTGGCCTGGCTGGGCGTGCGCATGACGTCCTTCGCCTCGATCATGAGCGCCCTGCTGCTGGCAACTCTGGCCGGGTGCGCCGTGACCGTGTTAGCACCGAGCCTCGGTGCCCTCTTCCCGCTCTCGCTCATCACGCTGGCCAGTGCCTCCCGCGAGCCCGGTAGCATCGCCTCCATGGCATCCATCGTGCACACCACCGCGGTCTGTGCGGGATGGGCGGCGCTCTGGGCGGTGGCGCTGCGACGCTCCATCACACGAGTCGCATGAGTGCCGTCCCGCGTATGGGGGTGCCAACCGACACCGGCGTCGCCCTCGCCCACGACGTCGACGCCGACCCGCGCCTGGAGGAGCCGACGACGGGCGTGCCCCGGACCTTCCTGGATCGAGTCTCGGCTTGGTGGCGCGGCAGCGCCGTCGGCTTGTGGTCCGTTGTGATCCTGCTGGCCGTATACGAGTTACTCGTAGTCGCGGTGGTCAATGCCCCCGTGGCCTCCGGCCCGTGGCTGGGGTTCAACCTGCTCGCGGTCCTGGCCCTGCTCGGTCGGCGTCGCCAGCCGCTGGCCGTCGTCGCGGTCACCGGTCTGGCCTCGGTGATGGTTGACCTGTGGGGGGTGAGCGGGAGCTTGGCCCTGGTGCCGCTGGTGGCCATGTACTCGCTGTTCGTCACCGCGGGAGTTGCCGAGCGCCTGCTCGGTCCGCTCATCGTGGCCGCCTGCTGGACGCTGCCCCTGACAGTCGCCGACTCCCCGTATTCGTGGGCCGCTCGGATCGTGCCGTACGCGTTCTCCGTCGTCGCAGTGATCACCGCGGCAGCGATCTCCCGCTCGCGCACCGAGGCTCTGGCGCACGGCGACGCCCAGCTGGCGGCTCAGGCCGCGGCGCAGCGTCTGACCGTGCAACGCGACGCCGCCCGCCACCAGGCGCGGGTTGCCGCAGAACTCCACGACTCCGTGGGACACGACCTCACCGCGATTATCGCCCTGTCCGAGGGGCTGGCAGGCGCGTCCGGCGATGGAGAACTCGACGACGCCATCGCCACCATCAATGCCCTGGCCCGAGAGGGTCTGGCCAACACGCGTCACGCCGTCGACTCCCTGCGGCCCCTCCCGCCTGTCGGCGATGCCGCCCAACCCCGCAGCTGGGACGATCTGGAGGGGCTCCTGGTCACGGTGAGGGCCACCGGCCTCGGTGCAGCCCTGACCGAAACCGGTCAGCGCCCCCATGACGCCCGCACCGGCGCCGTGGTCTATCGGATTGCGCGCGAGGCCCTCACCAACGTCATGCGCCACGCCGAGGGCGCGACTCGCGTCGTGCTGGCGCTGGACCACGCCGAGGCCGCCACCCGGATCACCCTCACCAACGACGCCACACGCACCGAGACTGACCCCGAGGCCGCCCGCGCCCCGTCACCAACACGCGGACACGGACTCACCCACCTGACCGACATGGTCCGCGAGATCGGCGGGAGCCTGGAGGCCGGCCCCACCTCCACGGGCTGGCGCCTGCACGCCGTCGTCCCTCATGAGGAGACCGCATGACCACGCCCAGTACCACCAGCAACCCGGCAATCGCGGTCATGGTGGTTGACGATCAGCGCGCCGCCCGCATGGGCCTCACGCTCATGGTCAATCGGGCCGACGACCTGCGGGTCATCGCCCAGGCCGCCCATGGCCAGGACGCTCTCGACCAGCTCGAGGGCCTGGTCCAGCAGCGCTCCCCTCTCCCCGACGTCGTTCTCATGGATATTCGGATGCCGATCCTCAACGGCGTCGACACCACCGCGCGCATCAGCCAGCTCTACCCTGCCGTCAAGACGCTGGTACTGACCACCTACGACCAGGACGACTATGCCTTTGGAGCCCTGTCAGCGGGCGCCTCCGGTTTTCTGCTCAAGGACACCCGGACAGCGCAGCTCCACCAGGCGATTCGGGCCGTCGCCGGCGGAGATGCCATCCTCACTCCGCGTATCACCCGTGAGCTGCTCAACCAGCACGCCTTCCGACCGGTACCCTCCGCACAGCATCGCGCAGCCGTACAGAACCTCGATCGGCTCAGCCCCCGCGAACGTCAAATCGCCGAACTCGTCGCCCAGGGACTGACCAACGCGGAAATCGGTCAGCGCCTGGTCCTCGCCACGGACTCGGTCAAGAAGAACGTCACGCGCATCCTGACCAAGCTGGACCTGCGCGATCGCGTGCAACTCGTCATCCTCATGCGCGACCTGTCCTCGTGACGGCCCGCGGTGCCACAAGCCCGGCACCGGAACGAACCTGGCGCCGTCGGCCCGCCGCCCGGCACCCACGGCAAGCCCGGAGCCCATCACTCGGCACTGGACTGGGCGACCGCGCTCACCACAACTGAGCCACGGCGCGCACCACCAGCCAGGTGGCGCCGGCGTCGGCCAGCGCCCAGGTCAGTAGCCACACGCCTGCGGGCAGTGGCGTGAGTGCCGCCAGCGTGCGGTGATCGGCGCTGGCATTGCGCGAGCGGGTGACGTCGCCAAGCGACTCCCAGGCACCAGCGAGCAGCAGCAGGCCCGCTCCCGCCACCACGCCCGCACGCAGCGGCACCGGCGCCACGCCGTCGCCCAACCAC
>NZ_JAWDJJ010000178.1:0-4275 GCF_032465695.1 Actinomyces sp. MRS3W | reverse complement strand
CCACCCGCCCGCCCTCTTCACCGAAACCGGCACTTGTAACGTGCCGAAACCGGCACAAGTGACGTGCCGAGACCGGCACTTGTGACGTGCCGAGACCGGCACAAATAACATGCCGAAACCGGCACTTGTAACGTGCCGAGACCGGTCGATATGGCAGTCGGGTGCTGCCTTGGCATCGCTCGTGTTGTCACGGCCCGCGTCGTTGGGCAGGGTGGGCGTTGTGTCCTTGTCAGAGGCGGCCAGCCAGTCCTGAGCGCTCCGGGGCCACCGGCAAGACAACCGGCGGCCGGGCGACGGACGGTGCAGACCGGGGTCTTTCGCCAGGGGTGTCGTCGGCGACTCCAGTTGGACCGTCATCGCGCGGTTGGACCACTTAAGCGCGGATGGACCGCCATTGCGCGGTTGGACCGCCCCAGACATGGTCTCAGACGGTCCAACCGGGGACAGACGGTCCAACCGGGGACAGACGGTCCAACCGGGGACAGACGGTCCAACCGGGGGCAGACGGTCCAAGTGGGGGGTTTGGGGGTTGCTTGTGATCCATGCCGACGGTCGCCGCCGGTCCGAAGCCCTGGCTACGCCGCCTGACCCACATCCTCTGGGGCGAGGCCACATCCGGTCAGAGGGTGTCGCATGACCAGGTGGCTTATTCTCAGCGCCGGAAGAGAGCACAGATAACCGATGTTTTTTCGCATGATTGCGCGGATACGGCATCCTAACCGCACACAGGGTCCGCCCCTATGAATAGCCCTCCAGGTCTATGCCCCCAAGAAACCTGAGCAGCTCGCCAAGACTTAGCCGGCCCTTAGCAACTTCGCTCGGTTTCGGCACGTTACAAGTGCCGGTTTCGGCATGTTATTAGTGCCGGTTTCGGTGAAGGGGGTGGGGTAAACGGACAAGCGCGGGGTGGTCGCTGCCTAGCGCCGGTCGTATAGGCCATACGCCACTGCCGAACACCTCGCGCGTTGTGGCCCACCACGTCAAGTCCGGGATGCCTCGCCGTTGAGACTTAGCCAGCTAAACGTCCTCGACGTCGGCGTAGGACAGGGGGTCCTCGATGGGCTCCAGGTGGGCCGATACGCGCAGGCTCGGGTCGGCGGCGACGAGCTCGTCAATGAGACCCTCGGTGTAGTCATGGCCCTGCTTGACCGTCCACGCGCCCGGCACCAGCACGTGCATGTGGGCGAAGCGGCGGCTGCCCGCCTCCCGCACTCGCACTGCGTGGAAATCGACGACTCCCTGGCGGCGGTGCTCATCCAGAACGCGGTTGATGAGTGCCAGTGCCTCCTCATTCGGGGCCACGTCCATGAGCCCGGCCACAGATTCTCGCACCAGCTGGAATCCGGTCCACATAATGTTGAGTCCCGCGCCCAGGGCGACGACGGCGTCGAGCACCGGCGAGTGGAACACGGCAACCAGTCCCACCCCGAGCAGCACGGCCGCGGAGGTGATGACGTCAGTCAGCAGGTGCTTAGCGTCGGCGACGAGCGTCGCCGAGTGCTCCTCCCGGCCCTTGCGCAGCAGTACCCAGGCCACCACGCCGTTGATGAGCGAGGCGCCCACCGAAATCACCAGTCCTAGGCTCAGCCGTTCCGGCATGACCGGGGTGATGATGCGCTCGATGGCGGAGAAGATGATGAAGGCGGCGGCCACGAAGATCATGACGCCTTCGCAGACGGAGGAGAAGTACTCCGCTTTGGAGTGGCCGAACTGATGGTCGGCGTCGGCGGGGCGGGCGGCGATCTTGAGCACGATGACCGCGACGATGGCGGCCACAAGGTTGACCAGCGACTCGACGGCGTCAGACAGCAGCCCGACCGAGCCGGTCAGCCACCAGGCCAGCGCTTTGAGGGCGATGGTGGCTAGGGCCGCACCGACGGACAGCCAGGCGTAGCTGGACAGGTCCTTGGGCGGGGCGTAGCGCGAAGAGGACACCCCCCGAGTATGACTGCGGTGACCCAACGGGCGAAAGCGGCGTCACCACCGCGGGGCGGCCCGGGGACGGGTGCGGTTACTTGACCGGGCGGACCTCGGCGTCGTCGACGGTGACAGCCGGGGCGCTCGCGGGGGCCTGCCCGGAGGTGGACGCGCCGAACAGGCGCTCCTTGACGGCGTCGGCGACCTTGTCGGTCACGGCCTTGCCCTGCTCACGCACGAAGCTCGAGGCGCGGGTGGAAGCGGCGCTGACCTTGTCGCGGACGAAGGGCTGATCGGCAATCTTGGCCACCGACGCCTTGATGCGTTCGTACTGGGCACGGCCCGCCCGCGTCCCGAGGACGTAACCGGCGCCGAGTCCGATGATAAAGGGGAGCTTGCCCGCCATGAGTTCCTCCTGAAAGATCGGGTGCCGCCTATGCGACCCCTGTTGGCAACCCTACCGGCTCCGTCTCCGTCCTCCGCCGGACTACGCGCGAGGACGAATAGCTGAGGTAACTCTATCTTTGCTATACAGGCGGATTGATTGGTTTTACCGTTTAAGGATGAACGTGTTGCAGACTCCGCGTTCCTCCTCCACCCCGGACCTCCCGGTCGGCCCGGAAGACTCGGGCGCGTCAGCGGGCCGGGTCCAGCCGGAGGCGGCCTGCCCGACGGCGCTGTGGCTCACCGCTCGCCCGCGCCGGTACCAGCCGCCGCCCGTGGCTCCCTCCGAGACGGCCTCATCCCTGGCGTCCCGACTCAACTGGCTGCGGGCCGGGGTGCTCGGCGCCAACGACGGCATTGTCTCCGTGGCCGGCCTGGTCATCGGCGTCGCCGCCGCGACCCCGACCGACATCGGCGCCATCATGGCTGCGGGCGTTGCGGGGGTTCTTGCCGGGGCCGTATCGATGGCGGCCGGCGAGTACGTCTCGGTGTCCACCCAGTCGGACACCGAACGCGCCTACGTGACCCGCCAGCGCACCCAGCTCGCCGCCGACCCGACCGCCGGCGTCGACTCCCTGGCCGCTCACTACCGTGCCAAGGGCCTGTCGGAGGACACCGCGCGACGGGTCGCCCGCGAGCTGACGGTTCACGACGCCGTCGGCGCCCACCTGGAGGCGGAGCTAGGCCTGCGCGAGGACGACTACACCAATCCCTGGCACGCTGCCCTCTCCAGCGCCGTCGCCTTCATCGTCGGCTCCATGCTGCCGCTGCTGGCCATCCTGCTGCTGCCCGTGAGCGTCAAGATCCCGCTCACCTTCGGCGCCGTGCTGCTCGGGCTGGCACTGACCGGAGTGGTCTCCGCCCGGCTGGGTGGCGCCCCCGCACGCCCGGCGGTGGCGCGCAACGTCTGCGGCGGGGCGCTGGCGATGATTGTCACCTGGGGGATTGGCCACCTCATCGGCGTCGCCGTGTAATCGCGTGCGGGGACCGCGGGCGTTGGGGCACGGCAGTCTCCGCCTCGTCATATCGACCGGTCTCGGTACGTCATTAGTGCCGGTCTCGGTACGTTACAAGTGCCGGTTTGGGCATGTTATTAGTGCCGGTTTCGGTGACGCTACGCTGCGGGCCAGGGTCCGGGCAGCTGCGCGGCGAGCGTCTCCGATGGCAGGGCGCGCGCCAACTCGAAACCGTCCGCGCCGACGGCGACCGGCACCCCTGACTCCGCTAGGGCACGTACTTCCGGCGCCAGCCCCGTCGGGTGCGCGAGTTGGGCGCCCGCAAGCACCTGCTCGGTCGGGGTGAGTCGGCGGATCGCCACCGCCGCCACCCGGTCGGAGTGCTCCCGTGCCGCCTCGCCGTAAATCAACGGGTCATGCTGGCCGTCGTCGCCGATGAGCAGCCACTTGACTTCCGGCAGGTCGATCATGAGCCGACGCAGCCCCGTGCGCTTGTGCTCGATACCGCTGCGGAACAGGCCGGTGTTGGTCGGCCCCCAGTCCGTCATGAGCATGGGCCCCTCCGGGAAGCCATTGCGTTCGAAGAAAGCGCGGTAAGTCGGTACCACGTTCCACGCCCCGGTGGACAGGTAGATGATCGGCGCCCCCGGATGCTCCTGCCGCACCCGCGTGAGCAGCTGCGCCATTCCGGGCACGGGCTCGCGCGAGGAGGTGTACTTGACCAGTTGGTTCCAGGCGGCCACGAACATGCGCGGCACGTGCGAGACCATGACGGTGTCGTCGATATCGCAGACGACGCCGAGCCTCGGTCCGGGAGCGACGACGAGCACCCGGGTGGTCACGGTTCCGGCGCCCGCCGCCTCCAGGGTGGCCTCATGCCAGCCGGGAGGCAGGCCGTGCCCGCGTACGACGACGTCGACGTACCCCTCCCGGTCGGCCCGGGTACGCACGCTCACCC
>NZ_JAWDJJ010000177.1:0-2115 GCF_032465695.1 Actinomyces sp. MRS3W | reverse complement strand
GGTCCCGCCCTGGCCGACGCCGGGGCGAGCGCCATGCTGGACGTGTCCGATGGGCTGTTGCGTGACGCGGGCCGGATCGCGCGGGCGAGCGGCGTGGTGGTGGAGCTGACGGAGCCGGAGACCGGGGCAGCGGATGGTCCCGCGCCCGGGCTAGAGACGGATGTGGCGTTCCTGGAGCCGGTGGCGCGCCTGCTGGAGCCCGATCCCGCCGCGGCGCGGGCGCTCGCGCGCGCCTGGGTGCTGACCGGGGGAGAGGACCACGGCATGTTGGCCACGCTTCCGCCGTCGGCCGGGGAATTGCCCGAACGGGCGCGCGTGATCGGAACCGTGCGCGCCCGGCGCGACGACGAGCCGGCGGGCGTGCTCATTGGCGGGCGCGTGCCCGAGCAGCTGGGCTGGGACCACTTCCGCGCCTAGGGGTCGGCCGCGGTGACGATTCCCGGCCGCGTTGACGATTTCCGACCTCGGGGTACGGTTGACGACCACCCCGGGGTCGTGCCATGTACCCCAAGGTCGGAAACCGTAGGCCGGGGTCAAGCAAGGGGCCAAGCAAAAGGCCGCCGTCCGCGGGTGCGAACGGCGGCCTCGAGTGCCCTGCCGACGGGCGTGGCGCGCTCAGATGTTGCGCGTCACCTTGCCGGCCTTGAGGCAGGACGTGCACACGTTAAGGCGCTTGGGGGTGCCGTTCACGAGAGCACGTACACGCTGAATGTTGGGGTTCCACCGGCGGTTGGTCCGCACATGGGAGTGCGAGACGCTCTTGCCGAAGACGGGGCCCTTGCCGCAGACGTCGCACACAGCAGCCACGGTTCCACTCCTGAATCTTCTTGGTGTAAGCGCGCGGGCTGTTTGCCCGGCGCCGGGTCTACCGCCCGGCGACGCGGGTCGCGGGCAACCCCAGCACTTTATCGGAAACAGTCCGCCGTCCCAAGCCGGTGGGGTATGGGCTCCGGCACACGCCCGGGCGGCGGGCAGAAGCACGAGACGCCCCGCAACGGTTAACCTGACCCCAGCACTGCCGCCGATGCACGGCCGAACCGGCCCCATCGACGGTGCACAACCGCAGGGAAGGAGAGGCGTGGCCCACCGCACAGGCGCCCCCGTCGGCGCGGGCACCGCACCCGCCACCGCACTGACCGCGCCGCTTCTGCACGCCTGGCTCACCTCCGCCCGCACGGTCGCCGCCTCCACCCGCGAGCTGGTCAACTTCCTCAACGTCTTCCCCGTTCCCGACGCCGACACCGGCACCAACGTCCTGCTCACCATCCGCTCCGCCTGCGATGCCCTGGCGCTGCTGCCACCCGGCGCCGAACTGGCCCAGGCCGCCCGCACCGCCGCCGACGGCGCCGTCCGCGGCGCCCGCGGCAACTCCGGCCTGCTCATCTCCCAGGTCCTCGCCGCCCTCGCCGACGTCTGCGCCGAAGCCCCCGACCCCGCCGCGCTGCGCCCGGTTGAGCTCACCCACGCCTACGAGCGCATCGCCACCACCACCTGGAGCGCCGTCTCCCGCCCGGTCCCCGGCACCCTGCTGACCGTGGCCCAGGATGCCGCCACGAGCGCCCGCACCGTCTTTGAGGAATCGACCGCCGCCGCACCGGCATCCGTATCGGCCGTGGCCGCGGCCGCCGCCTTCGGCGCCCAGGAGAGCGTGGTGGAGACCGCCGGCCTCGGCCACGGCGCCGTCGACGCCGGCGGGGCCGCCCTCATGCTCATCTACACCTGCCTGTCCGACTGCCTCGCCGACGGCGGCGAAGGCACCGGCCCCGCCGCCTCGGGCAAGGCGGAGGAGACGCCAGAGCTTCCGCACACGCTGGTCGCCCGGCAGATGCTCGACGACCTCGTGGCCGGGGCGACCCACGGCGCCGGCGCCCGTGAGGCCGTGGGCCACTTCTCAACCGGCGAGTTCGAGGTCATGTACCTGCTGGAGGCCACCGCCGCCCAGGCCGCTGAACTGCGCCGCGCCCTGGAGACGATCGGCGACTCCGTGGGCGTGGTCGGCACCCCGGATGCGCTCGGCGTGGGCATGTACCAGGTGCACGTCCACACCGACACCCCCCGCGCCGCCCTGCCGCGCCGCGGCCGCGCCCGCCAAGTGTGCATCCACCACCTGCACCC
>NZ_JAWDJJ010000176.1:0-4454 GCF_032465695.1 Actinomyces sp. MRS3W | reverse complement strand
GCTCACCGCCGTCCTCGACCCGGTCATTCCCGGCCTGGACGACGCCGGACCCCGCCAGATCGACCCCGCCACCGCCGCCCCGCTGCTGCCGCAGGTCGGCTGCGCCTACGCGGGCGGCAGGCGAGTCATGTCCACCCGCGAGGCCGCCCTCCCCGCGGCCCGCGGCACCAGCCCGGCCACCGTCGCCTCCGCCGGCCCGATCGAGGCGCCCGTGCGGGTCAGCGGCGGCCTGGAGGTGGGCCCGGCCAAGCTGGACCAGCGCGGCAAGCTGGTCGGGCTGGGCGGCATGGACGTCGTCGGCCCGCTGACCACCATCTGGCGGGCGCCCACCGACAACGACGAGGGTCACGGCCCCGTTGACTACTGGCACGTGCCCCCGACCGGCGCCAACCGGGGCGCCGGAGCCGGCACGCCCGGACCCTCCTCGGCCGACCGCTGGCGCGAGGCGCGCCTGCACCTGCTGAGTGAACGCCACGTCTCCACCACTGTCACAGACGGCGGTGAAGCGCCCGGGGGCGGCGTCGTTGTGGTGCGTACACGCTGCTCGGCACCCGAGATGGCCTGGGCGTTGGATGTCACCACCACCCTGGCCGCTGCCAGCGGCGGGGTACGCCTGCGCACCGAGATCGTCCCTACGGGGAATCTGCCCGCGGTGCTGCCCCGCCTGGGTGTGCGCCTCGGTCTGCCTCCGCAGCTGACCCGCGCCACCTGGTGCGGCACCGGTCCGGCGCCCGCCTACACCGATCTGACCGGGGCGCTGCGGCACGGTGCGTTCACCGGCGACGTCGACTCCCTGTGGCAGCAGCCGGTCCGCCCCCAGGAGGGCGGCAGCCGCCCCGAATTGCGGCACCTGCGGCTCACCGGGGCGGACGGCGCCGGCCCGCGCCTCGACGTCGTCATTCCCGCGACCTGTCCGCTCACCTTCTCGCTGAGCCCGTGGAGTCTGGAGAACCTCACCGCTGCCGAGCATGCGGAGGAGCTTGCCGTCGACTCTCATCTGTGGCTGCACCTGGACGCCCTCCACCACGGCATCGGCTCGCGTTCCTGCGGCCCCGACGTGCGTCCGGAGGCGGCGGCCGCGCCCCGTCCGGTCGTCATCCAGGCCTGGCTTGGCGTTGCGGCCGGCTGACAGTTGAGTGCACGGGTTAGCCCATGAGGTCATGGGTTAGCCCACGAAGTCATGAGCCGGGGCTATGACGTGGAGGGTTAACCCATGACTTCGATGGCTGCTGATTGCCGACGACGGTTTCGGCGCGGGTCCACCGCCTGCCGGATGCGGGCGGCTAGCCTCGCAGCATGACGCTTGCCGTGTACCCCGGAACCTTCGACCCGATCACCCTCGGGCACGTCGACGTCGTGCGCCGCGCCGCGACGCTGTTCGACCGGGTCATCCTCGGTGTCGCCCAGAACATCGCCAAGGACGGCGGCCGCCTGTTCAGCATTGAGCAACGCGTCGAGTTGGCCCGCGACGCGCTCGCGGACCTGCCCGACGTGGAGGTGGCCGTGATCCCGGGGCTGCTCGCGGACTTCTGCCGGCAGCGAGGCGCCGACGCCATTGTCAAGGGCCTGCGCAACGGCACCGACTTCGACGCCGAAATCCCCATGGCCCTGGTCAACCGGGAGCTGGGCGCCCCCGAGACGTACTTCCTGGCCGCCGCTCCGACCCACGCACACGTCTCCTCCTCCCTGGTCAAGGACATTGCCCGCCATGGCGGGGACGTCACCGGTCTTGTGCCCGCCGGCGTCGCCGTCGCCCTTGGCAAGGCCCTGGCCGCCGGCCACGACCGCACCATCCCCGAACCGCATGAGAAATGAGGGACACCCCGTGACTACCCGCGCTGATGCCGGAGACGACCTGCTGCGCATCCTCGACGAGCTGGACGAACTGGTCTCCACCGCCCGCTCCCTGCCCATGACCTCCTCCGCGATCGTGGGCCGCGAGGAGGTGCTTGACCTCATCGAGCGCGCCCGCCAGGCCGTCCCCACCGCCGTGCATCGGGCCGAGGAGATTGTGGCCGACGCCGACGCCGTCCTGGCGCAGGGGCGTGAGGAGTCCGCGCGGATCGTCGCCCACGCCCAGGAGGAGGCCGACCGGCTGGTTGCCGGGGAGAACATCGTGCGCATGGCCAACGACCGCGCCGACGCCATCATCTCCGCCGCCGAGGAACGAGCCGAACGGCTGCGTCACGGCGCCGACGACTACTCCGACCGTTCGCTCGCCGCCCTCGAGGGCGGCGAGCGAACGGTCGGAGTAGTCGTCGGCGCCGTGACGCAGCCGTTCGGCTCGTTCCTCGGCGGCGGAGATGATGGCGTCGGCGCGGTCGTTGGCCATGCGCACGATGTTCTCCCCGGCAACCAGCCGGTCGGCCTCCTCCTGGGCGTGGGCGACGATCCGCGCGGACTCCTCACGCCCCTGCGCCAGGACGGCGTCGGCGTCGGCCACAATCTCCTCGGCCCGATGCACGGCGGTGGGGACGGCCTGGCGGGCGCGCTCGATGAGGTCAAGCACCTCCTCGCGGCCCACGATCGCGGAGGAGGTCATGGGCAGGGAGCGGGCGGTGGAGACCAGTTCGTCCAGCTCGTCGAGGATGCGCAGCAGGTCGTCTCCGGCATCAGCGCGGGTAGTCACGGGGTGTCCCTCATTTCTCATGCGGTTCGGGGATGGTGCGGTCGTGGCCGGCGGCCAGGGCCTTGCCAAGGGCGACGGCGACGCCGGCGGGCACAAGACCGGTGACGTCCCCGCCATGGCGGGCAATGTCCTTGACCAGGGAGGAGGAGACGTGTGCGTGGGTCGGAGCGGCGGCCAGGAAGTACGTCTCGGGGGCGCCCAGCTCCCGGTTGACCAGGGCCATGGGGATTTCGGCGTCGAAGTCGGTGCCGTTGCGCAGGCCCTTGACAATGGCGTCGGCGCCTCGCTGCCGGCAGAAGTCCGCGAGCAGCCCCGGGATCACGGCCACCTCCACGTCGGGCAGGTCCGCGAGCGCGTCGCGGGCCAACTCGACGCGTTGCTCAATGCTGAACAGGCGGCCGCCGTCCTTGGCGATGTTCTGGGCGACACCGAGGATGACCCGGTCGAACAGCGTCGCGGCGCGGCGCACGACGTCGACGTGCCCGAGGGTGATCGGGTCGAAGGTTCCGGGGTACACGGCAAGCGTCATGCTGCGAGGCTAGCCGCCCGCATCCGGCAGGCGGTGGACCCGCGCCGAAACCGTCGTCGGCAATCAGCAGCCATCGAAGTCATGGGTTAACCCTCCACGTCATAGCCCCGGCTCATGACTTCGTGGGCTAACCCATGACCTCATGGGCTAACCCGTGCACTCAACTGTCAGCCGGCCGCAACGCCAAGCCAGGCCTGGATGACGACCGGACGGGGCGCGGCCGCCGCCTCCGGACGCACGTCGGGGCCGCAGGAACGCGAGCCGATGCCGTGGTGGAGGGCGTCCAGGTGCAGCCACAGATGAGAGTCGACGGCAAGCTCCTCCGCATGCTCGGCAGCGGTGAGGTTCTCCAGACTCCACGGGCTCAGCGAGAAGGTGAGCGGACAGGTCGCGGGAATGACGACGTCGAGGCGCGGGCCGGCGCCGTCCGCCCCGGTGAGCCGCAGGTGCCGCAATTCGGGGCGGCTGCCGCCCTCCTGGGGGCGGACCGGCTGCTGCCACAGGGAGTCGACGTCGCCGGTGAACGCACCGTGCCGCAGCGCCCCGGTCAGATCGGTGTAGGCGGGCGCCGGACCGGTGCCGCACCAGGTGGCGCGGGTCAGCTGCGGAGGCAGACCGAGGCGCACACCCAGGCGGGGCAGCACCGCGGGCAGATTCCCCGTAGGGACGATCTCGGTGCGCAGGCGTACCCCGCCGCTGGCAGCGGCCAGGGTGGTGGTGACATCCAACGCCCAGGCCATCTCGGGTGCCGAGCAGCGTGTACGCACCACAACGACGCCGCCCCCGGGCGCTTCACCGCCGTCTGTGACAGTGGTGGAGACGTGGCGTTCACTCAGCAGGTGCAGGCGCGCCTCGCGCCAGCGGTCGGCCGAGGAGGGTCCGGGCGTGCCGGCTCCGGCGCCCCGGTTGGCGCCGGTCGGGGGCACGTGCCAGTAGTCAACGGGGCCGTGACCCTCGTCGTTGTCGGTGGGCGCCCGCCAGATGGTGGTCAGCGGGCCGACGACGTCCATGCCGCCCAGCCCGACCAGCTTGCCGCGCTGGTCCAGCTTGGCCGGGCCCACCTCCAGGCCGCCGCTGACCCGCACGGGCGCCTCGATCGGGCCGGCGGAGGCGACGGTGGCCGGGCTGGTGCCGCGGGCCGCGGGGAGGGCGGCCTCGCGGGTGGACATGACTCGCCTGCCGCCCGCGTAGGCGCAGCCGACCTGCGGCAGCAGCGGGGCGGCGGTGGCGGGGTCGATCTGGCGGGGTCCGGCGTCGTCCAGGCCGGGAATGACCGGGTCGAGGACGGCGGTGAGC
>NZ_JAWDJJ010000175.1:0-5096 GCF_032465695.1 Actinomyces sp. MRS3W | reverse complement strand
TGCCGACGCCGAGGGAGGTGGTCGGCCCGGACCGGACGGGGGCGGCCTCCGCGGTGCCCACCGGAGCGGTCGCGTCGGCCGGGTCGAGCAGGTCGGAGTAGACCTGTTGGAGGAGCCGCTCAATGAGCTCGGCGTCGGTGGCGTCCTCAACCAGGTCGATGACCCAGCCGCGCTGGCCGCGCACGCGTCCTCCGCGCACGTGGAACACCTGCACGGCTGCGGTGAGTTCGTCGCGGGCCATGGCGAAGACATCCACGTCGGTGGCCTCCGGCAGTACTACCGCGTTCTGCTCGATGACCTTCTTCAGGGCCTCGGCGTCGTCGCGCAGGCGGGCCGCCTTCTCAAAGTCGAGTGCCTGGGCGGCGGCCCGCATCTGTGCCTCCACCTCGCGCAGGTACGGGCCGGTGCGGCCGGCCATGAAGGCGCAGAAGTCCTCGGCCAGTGCCCGGTGGTCGGCGGGGCTGATGCGGTCCACGCAGGGGGCGGAGCACTTGTCGATGTAGCCGAGCAGGCAGGGGCGGCCGGAGGCGTGGGCGCGTTTGAACACGCCGGCCGAGCAGGAGCGGATGGGGAAGACGCGCAGCAGCTGGTCGAGGGTTTCGCGGATGGACCAGACCTGCACGAAGGGCCCGAAGTAGCGCACTCCAGGGCGGCGGGCGCCGCGCACGATCTGGGCGCGCGGGTAGGTCTCCTGCATGGTGACGGCCAGGTACGGGTAGGACTTGTCGTCCTTGTACTTGACGTTGAAGCGCGGGTTGAACTCCTTGATCCAGGAGTACTCCAGCGCCAGGGACTCCACCTCGGTGGACACCACCGTCCACTCCACCGCGCAGGCGGTGGTCACCATCTTCTGGGTGCGCGGGTGGAGTGCGGCCAGGTCCTGGAAGTAGTTGCTCAAGCGCTGGCGCAGATTCTTGGCCTTGCCCACATAGATGACACGCCCCTCGCCGTCGAGGAACCTGTACACGCCCGGAGAGGTGGGGATATCGCCGGTGGCGGGGCGGTAGGTGGACGGGTCGGCCATGGCAGGAGACTATTACCGAATGGTACGTTGCGGCTGCGCCCACCCCTTTGACCCGATCGGGAGCAACCGTGTCAGCTTCGCCCGCCTCCACCGCCTCCAACCGCCGCATCATCTTCGTTGACGTGGACGGAACCCTGGTGACCTACACCAACGAGTTGCCGCAGTCCGCGGTGACGGCGATTCGGCGGGCTCGGGCCGCCGGGCACCGGGTCTACCTCACAACCGGCCGTTCCCGCGCCGAGATGCCCGCGCCGCTGTGGGACATCGGCCTGGACGGCATGATCGGCGGCAACGGCGCCTACGTGGAGGACGACGGCCACGTGCTGCTGCACCAGCATCTCTCGCGCGAGCAGTGCGGCCGCATTGTGGACTGGCTGCGCACACGCCGCCTCACCTTCTATGCGGAGGCCAATTCGGGTCTGTACGCGCCCCCCGATTTCCCCGCGGCTTCACGCACGGCGCTGCGCGCCTATGCCGCCGGCAAGGGGCGCGCCGACGCGGGCGACCTTGAGGCGAGCGATATCTTCCCCGACCTGGTGCTCACCGAGGAACTGGTGCGCGAGGACGTCAACAAGATCAGCTTCGTGTTGTCCGGCCCTGAAGACGTCCAGGCGGCGCGGCGCGCCTTCCCGGATCTGCTCGTGGGTACCTGGGGCGGACGCGGGCATGAGGCACTGTTCGGTGACGTGGCCCTGTCGGCGGCCAACAAGGTCGAAGCGATCGACGTGCTGCTCGAGCACCTGGGCGCGTCCCCGGCCGATGCGGTGGCTTTCGGGGATGCCATCGTAGATATCGGCATGCTCCGCCACTGCGGGGTCGGGGTCGCCATGGGTAATGCCGCCCCCGAGGTCAAGCAGGCCGCGGATCTGGTCACCGACGACGTCGAGCAGGACGGCCTGGCCCATGCCTTGACCCGGCTGGGGCTGACCGCGGTCACCCCGGCTGGGCCTCGTGAGGTGCAGTGATATGAACGCCATGAGCTCTCCATCCAACCCTGCCGGAACCCCGCCCGCCGCCCCGGGGCGGCTGCCCGCCGATCTGCGCCTGGTCGCCGTCGATATGGACGGCACCTTCCTGCGCACCGGCTCCACCTACGACCGGGAGCGTTTCGCTCCTCTCCGACAGCGCATGCGGGCGGCCGGGGTGCGCTTCGTGGTGGCGTCGGGCAACCAGGAGGCGCAGCTGCTCGGCTTCTTCCCGCAGGCGGACGGGCTGGCCCCCGACGGCGTCGTCTCCGACAACGGCGCCATCGTCCTGGCCGACGGCGCCCGCGTGCTGGAATCCTCCCTGCCCCTGGACGCACTGCCGCGGGTGCTCAAGGTGCTTGACGACGTCGCCGGGCTCACCTTCATCGCCTCGGGCCCCGACGGCGCTCTCCTGCGCGAATCGGAGTCGCCGCAGATGCGCCGGCTGCTCACCTTCTACCATCCGCGCTACGAGCTCGTGGCCCGGACCGAGGATATGAATGGGCACCGCATCTCCAAAATTGCCCTCGTGGACGCCCGCGGCTTCGAGCCCGCCTTCCTGGAGCAGCTGGAGGCGGCGCTGGGCGGGGTCATGGTGCCGGTGGTGTCCGGGCACGACAGCGTCGACCTCATCGTGCCCGGGCGGCACAAGGCCTCCGGGCTCGATGCCCTCCTGGAGCACTGGGGCCTGGACGCGGCGCAGGCGGCCGCCTTCGGGGATTCGAGCAATGACGCGGAGATGCTGGCGCGAGTCGGCTACGGCGTGGCCATGGCGAATGCCTCGCCCGACGCCCGGAGCGCTGCCCGTTTCACGGCACCCGCGAACGACGATGACGGTGTGCTGGAAGTTCTGGAATCTTGGTTCCCGGCGGAGCGGTGACCGGGGCACGGCCCACGCGTCGGCTCCATTGAGGGCACGCGCAGTGGGCGATACTGGGATCGAACCAGTGACCTCTTCCGTGTCAGGGAAGCGCGCTACCGCTGCGCCAATCGCCCGAGGTGGGTACCGGATTCGAACCGGTGTAAACGGCTTTGCAGGCCGGTGCCTAACCTCTCGGCCAACCCACCAGTGAGATGCTGGGAGGAACCCGGCTCCTCGGAGCGGATGACGGGACTCGAACCCGCGACCCTCACCTTGGCAAGGTGATGCTCTACCAACTGAGCCACATCCGCATGCTCGGCACTCAGGGGGTTCCGGTGAACCCCGAGCGCGGCTGAACCATAACATCAGGTCGCCATGGGAAAGCAAATGCCAACGCGGTGATCCACCTCACCGGCCATGCGTTTGCCCGAAGGCCTCCCCCACGGCTAGTCTCTCCACCGCACCGGGCGATTGGCTCAGGGGTTAGAGCGCCTCGTTCACACCGAGGAGGTCACTGGTTCGATTCCAGTATCGCCCACCGGATGCCTGAGGCCCCGGACCACATGGTCCGGGGCCTCACGCGTATACGGCGCAGGGGTCGCGCTCGCGGGCGGCTCAACCGACCCGGCTGCCGTCTGCCACTGTTCCGGGCGCGCCCTCCTCGGACACGGCCGCGTCTCCGGTGGCGACGACGTCGGCTCCGAAGGTCCAGTCGCCTCGCACCGTCAGGCTGCTCGCCTCGCGGATGGAGGGCACTCCCTGCGGGAAGCGCGCCTCGAAGTCGGCGATGCGCTTGTAGTAGCGGGGGTCCAGGTCCACGACGCAGGCCTGCTCGGGCACCTGCTGCAGGAGGCCGTCCGCATCCACCTCGTACACGTCCGAGCGCACCAGCAGCAGGTCGTTGGTGGTCTTGACCGGCAGGAAGCGGCTGCGCGGCACCTCCACGGCGGTGGCGCCGTCGAAGGCCTCCACGGCCGCCCCCATGGCCGTCTCCAGTTGGATGACCGGCGTGGAGGTCGCATCGGCGGGGTCGACCGTCTTGGCGTTGCGGATGAGCGGCAGGCCCAGGATGCCGTGGCGCTCGGTGAGTGTGTCCCGCAGCACCTCCAGGTCGAACCAGAGGTTGTTGGTGTGGAAGAACGGGTGGCGGAACTGGTCGGTGAAGTAGTGCATCTCGTCGGCCGGGGTCTGCGCGGTGTCCCGCAGGATGATGCGGCCGTCCGCCTTGCGCACGGCCAGGTGGCCGCCCTTGACGTCGGCGGGGGTGCGGCGGCACATCTCCGGGGCGTAGGGCGCGCCGGACGCCGCGAACCAGCCGGCGATGCGGGCCGACGGGGCGGCACCGAGGTTGTCGGAGTTCGAGGTCATCGCGTACTTGTAGCCGCGCTCGAGCAGGGCGTCCAAGACCCCGGAGGAAACCAGGGCGGTGTAGATGTCACCGTGGCCGGGCGGGCACCACTCCAGGGAGGGATCCGCCGGCCACTCCACGGGGGTGAGGTCGTCCGCGCGCAGCTTGGGCTCCCGGTTCTGCAGGAAGTCCAGCGGAATACCGTCCACCTCGATGCCCGGGTGGGTGGCCAGGGCCGCGAGCGTGTCCTGGCGGGTGCGGAAGGAGTCCATGAAGATGAGCGGGAGGGTCACGTCGTAGCGGGCGCGGGCGGCCATGACCTGGTCGACCAGCAGGTCCAGGAAGGTCTTGCCGTCGCGTACAGGCAGCAGGGACTTGGCCCGGTCCATGCCCATGGAGGTTCCCAGCCCCCCGTTGAGCTTAATGAGGACGGTCTTGCTCAGCGCGTCGCGGGCGGCCGCGTCATCGATCTCGACGTCGTCGATGGAGTCGATCTCGGTGAGCGGCTCGATGGTGTCCTCGGGGACAAGGCCCGTGGCGCCTTCCTCGAGCGCGCGATAGTAGTGGCTGAAGACGTCAATGGCCTGCTCCGCGACGCCGGCGTCGCGCATCTTTGCCTGGGCAGCGGCCAATCCGGTGGTGCTCATAGACAAAGCCTATCCCACTGGGCAGGGGATCTCTCCCCATCCCGACGACGTGACTGAGGCGTCCCCGCATCGGATCCTTGATCTCATGAACAGTCCTACGGAGACGGGATCCGGCCAGCAGCTTGATGAGATCGTTGAGCGCCTCGCCGTCATCGAGCGCAAGCTCGACTGGGTGGCGACGCGGATGATCCGCTACAACATGACGCCCCCGCATCCCACCCCGTCACGGGCCGCACCGCCCGCACAGGCC
>NZ_JAWDJJ010000174.1:0-1785 GCF_032465695.1 Actinomyces sp. MRS3W | reverse complement strand
GCCACACCCGCTGGGCCACCCACGGCGGCCCCACCACCGCCAACGCCCACCCGCACCGTGCCGGCTCCCTGGCGGTTGTGCACAACGGAATCATCGAGAACTTCCGGACCCTGCGCGCCGAGGTGGAGGCGGCCGGCCGCGAGCTGCTGTCCGCCACCGACACCGAGGTGGTTGCCCACCTGCTCGACCTTGACTTCACCGCCCGGCTCGCCGACCAGGACGCCGCCGACCCGGAGGCTGCCGCCGCGGCGTTGGTGGCCTCCATGCGCGCCGTCACCGCCCGCCTGGAGGGCACCTTCGCCCTGCTGGCCGTCACCGAACTGGCCCCCGGCGCCATCGTCGCCGCCCGCCGCTCCAGCCCGCTGGTCATCGGGCTGGGTGAGGGGGAGAACTTCCTCGGCTCCGACGTCGCCGCCTTCGTCGCCTTCACCGCCCACGCCGCCGAGGTCGACGACGACCAGGTGCTGCTGTTGACCGCCGACGCCGTCACCGTCTGGGACGCCGACGGCGCCGTCGTCACCCCGCGCACCTGGGAGGTCTCCTGGGATGCGTCGGCCGCCGTCAAGGGCGGGTACGAGACCTTCATGGACAAGGAGATCCACGACCAGCCCACCGCCGTGGCCGACACCCTGCTCGGACGCGTCAACGAGCGCGGCGAACTCGTCCTGGATGAGATGCGCATCGACCCGGCCGTGCTGCGCAGCGTCGACAAAATCATCGTGGTCGCCTGCGGCACCGCCGCCTACGCCGGGCACGTCGCCAAGTACGCGATCGAGCACTGGTGCCGTATCCCGGTGGAGATCGAGCTCGCCCACGAGTTCCGCTACCGCGACCCCATCGTCTCCGAGAAGACCCTGACCGTGGCCATCTCCCAGTCGGGGGAGACCATGGACACCATCCAGGCGGTGCGCCACGCCCGCGAGCAGGGCAGCCGGGCACTGGCGATCGTCAACACCTTCGGCTCCACCATTGCCCGCGAGGCCGACGCCGTGCTCTACACCCACGCCGGCCCGGAGGTGGCGGTGGCCTCCACCAAGGCCTTCCTCGCCCAGATCACCGCCTGCTACCTGCTGGGCCTGTACCTGGCGCAGCTGCGCGGCAACAAGTGGCCCGACGAGGTCGCCGAGTACCTGGAAAACCTCGGCAAGATGCCCGCCAAGATCCAGCGGCTGCTGGCCGAGCAGGAGGAGATGGTGCGCGACCTGGGCGCCCAGCTGGCCGACCAGACCTCCTTCCTGTTCCTGGGACGCCACGTGGGCTATCCCGTGGCCCTGGAGGGTGCGCTCAAGCTCAAGGAGGTCGCCTACGTCCACGCCGAGGGCTTCGCTGCCGGCGAGCTCAAGCACGGCCCCATCGCCCTGGTGGAGGAGGGGCTGCCGGTGTTCGTCATCGTGCCCACACCCAGGCGCCCCGTCCTGCATGACAAGGTCATCTCCAACATCCAGGAGGTGCGCGCCCGCGGCGCCCGCACCATCGTCATCGCCGAGGAGGGCGATGAGGCGGTCACGCCCTTCGCCGACACGGTCATCCGCATCCCCGCCGCCCCGACGCTCATGTGGCCGCTGCTGACGGTGGTGCCGCTGCAGGTCTTCGCCGCCGCTCTGGCCAAGGCCAAGGGGCTGGATGTGGACCAGCCTCGCAACCTGGCCAAGTCCGTCACCGTGGAGTGACACGGGCGGGAGTATCCCGGGCGCCGGGACCACGCCGGGGTCATGATGGACGGGTGAGTTCCGCAACTGGCCCGCTCCCTCCCTCGCCGACCACTCCGGGCGCCCACCGTGACGC
>NZ_JAWDJJ010000173.1:0-19882 GCF_032465695.1 Actinomyces sp. MRS3W | reverse complement strand
GCCCTGGCTGCAGGTGGTCGACTCCCCGCAGCCGCACCTGGCACTGACCACAGCGCTTCCGCTGGATGAGGCGGGCCACGCCGTCGGCCCCTTCCCCTCGCGCGCTGCCGCCCGGGAGGCGCAGCGGGCCGCCGAATCGGTGCTGCGGCTACAGGCCTGGGATGGGCATGGCACCCGGGCGGTGCGCCGCTCGGACACGCCCGCCGATCCCGAGGCCGCCCGGCAAGCACTGTCAGGGCAGATCGATGTGGTGGCTGCTCCCCTGCTGGAGCGGATCGAGACACTGTCGGCGGCGCAGCGTTATGAGGAGGCGGGGTTGTGGACCCGTCGCCTGCGGGCCCTGCTCCTGGCCGCACGCCGAGCTGAGACGGCACGCCCGCTGCTGGTCTGCCCGCATCTTCTCGCCGCCCGACGTCGTCAGGTGGGCGGGTGGGAGCTTGTGGCCGTCCGCTGGGGACGCCTGGCGGGTTCGGCGCTCACCCCGCCGGGGGCCGATCCGCGACCGACTATCCAGACGCTACGCGCCACCGCCCAGGTGGTAGACCCGCCCGAGCGCGTCGGCGCGGACACGAGCGTGGAGGAAACGCTGCTGCTCGCCGACTGGGTGCTGGATGCGGGGGCGCGGCTGGTCGAGGTCGAAGGAGCCGACGGTGCTGCGGGCGGGAGCGCACTCCTGTCCTGGCCCATTGGGGCTGCGGCCAGGCACAAACGCGTGCTTGACGCCGACCTTTGACCCGCGTGTCTGCGGGTCAGCCGGCCGGGGTCACGGAGCCGCGCCGGGCCCGCAGCGCCTTGGCAACACCTTCCTGCAGGCTGAGCGGGTCCAGGGGGCGCGGCACGACGACCTCGGCCTTGGACCAAGCGGCCAGCCAGTCGTCCTGGGGGCGGGCGGTCAGCAGCACGACCGGGGGACGCCGGTCGAGCTCGGTAAACAGCTCATGCGCCAGCCCCATGCCGCCCAGCTTCTTGGTCTCGCCGTCCAGAACCAGCGCGGCGAAGGGGACGAGGCCCTCCTTCTCGCGATCTTTGATGGCCAGGCGAACACCTTCCGCGGTGGCCGCCTCGGTCCACGACACGAGCGGCAGTCCCTTGGCGGGACGGCGTCCGACGCCGTCGATCACCTGCTGGCGCACGGCGGCATTATCGGAGAAGACAAGGAGTTCGAGGGGGGCGGTTTCTGCCTGGTCGGTCATGCGGTCCTCCAGTGGACGACGGGCGGGCTTCCGCGGTCAGTGTAATCGCGATGGCGGATGCACGGTTCGCTTCAAAACAGATCGATCACCGTATACGATGAATTTCGCTTAGGACTTCAGTCTCACGCATGAGTCTGTGGTCCGGCGACCGTCATCACCGCACACCGCGAGACAGGACTACATCACCATGACCGACGTGAACGCCGCTGCGGCGAAGTACGCACTGCCCGAGCTCCCCTACGACTATGCCGCGCTCGAGCCCCACATCTCCGGGCGCATTATGGAGCTGCACCACGATAAGCACCACGCCGCCTACGTCTCCGGTGCGAACGCCGCCCTGGAGCAGCTTGCTGCCGCCCGCGCCGACGGCGACTTCTCCGCGGTTAACCTGTGGGAGAAGAATCTGGCCTTCAACCTCGGCGGGCACATCAACCACTCGATCTTCTGGAAGAACCTCTCCCCCAACGGTGGCGGCGAGCCCGAGGGTGAGCTGGCCGAGGCGATCAAGGACTCCTTCGGTTCCTTCGCCGCGTTCAAGCAGCAGCTCAATGCGGCCGCGCTGGGGATTCAGGGCTCCGGCTGGGCGGTGCTCGCCTACGACTCGGTTTCCGGCAAGCTGGTCATCTTCCAGTTGTTCGACCAGCAGGGCAACGTGCCGGTGGGCACCATCCCGCTGTTCCAGGTCGACATGTGGGAGCACGCCTTCTACCTCGACTACCTCAACGTCAAGGCCGACTACCTGGCCGCCGTCTGGCAGATCGTCAACTGGCAGGACGTCTCCGAGCGACTGGCAAACGCCATCGCTCACACCGAGGGCCTCATCGTTCGCTGACGCCGCCCGCCCGGCATCAACCGGGCGGGCCCCCGGGGCCAACTACAGGATCGCAGCGATGTCCATAACAAAGGCTGTAGACACAGTTCCCTGGGACTCATCACCCGGGATCAGGATTACTACGCGTGAGCCAACGGGGACATCAATCAGTGCACCGGCAGGAGAACTCGCCGATATCACCATCTGCTGCGCAGCGCCGACGTCCCACGACGACTGGAGCGAGCTTGGATCGTCCCAATTGACGAAGGCCATGTGCAGCAACACGTAGTCGCCATCGGCAACCGGCTCACCCGCGCCTCGAGCCACCACAACGGTCTCCTGCTCGGTAGGCTCGGCAGCACCTTCAGTCACCGATATGGTCGCCGCCGTCCCGAGCTCCCCGGAGACCGTGATGCCACGCTCGGCAAGCGCCTGTTCCGCCTGCGTATCAGCGACAGCATCCTTGGATGCCGCGGCGGCCGACTCAGCGGCTTCCGTCACGGCGGAGGACGCCACCACGTGCCCAATCTCCACGACGAATACCAGGTCACCCGACGGGCGCCCCTCAGTTGCCGACTGTCCGTAGGCCAGCTCGGCGGGGATGGACAGCTCCAGCCGGTCGCCCTCGTGGTGCCCAACCAGACCGCACCGCCAGCCGGGGATCACCCCGCCGAGGCTGAGCGGCACCGCCTCCCCACGAGCGTACGAGGAGTCGAAGGCCTCGGTCTGTCCCCATTCCCAACCGGCGTAGTCGGCGACGACGATAGAACTCTCGTCCACCTCCGCACCGTCACCCGCGGTCAGCGTCTTGACGGTGAGGTTGGTGGGCGCGTCGCCGTCACCCCAGGTGATGGTCGGCTGCGTCCCCGCCTCGCCCTCGAGTGTGGGCAGGGAGTCGGCGTCGTCGTCAATGGTCAGTGTGGAACAGTCCACGTTGCTCACGGGCGTCACCGTCGCCTCGGCCGACGCGGAGGCATCGGCAGCCTTCCCCGACGAATCTGAGCAGCCCGTCAGGGCCAGACAGGCGGTCAGGGCAAGTGCGGGCAGCACGATTGCGGCACGGCGCAATGGAATTCTCCTCAGAAACGTATGGGTGGCGGCAGGATGGGGTGGGAGTAATGCCCCCACCGCGCCACCCCGGCGCGTCACGGCGTCGGCCGCCCGTGGGCGGCCGACTCATTGTGGGGCTGTGGCGACTCAGTGGAAGGACTCGCCGCACGCGCAGGTGCCGACGGCGTTGGGATTGTCGATGGTGAAGCCCTGCTTCTCGATGGTGTCGGAGAAGTCGATGGTGGCGCCGTTGAGGTAGGGCGCGCTCATGCGGTCGACGATGACGTCCACCGCGGCCAGCTCGGCATCGCCGGTCTCGAAGGAGCGGATGGCGTCGCCGTCCAGGGTGCGCTCGTCGAAGTACAGCTGGTAGACGAGCCCGGAGCAGCCGCCCGGCTGCACCGCCACACGCAGGCGCAAGTCGTCGCGACCTTCCTGGACGAGCAGGCTGGCTACCTTCGCAGCGGCGGCCTCGGTGAGGAGAACCTCGTGCGTGGGGGCGTCGGTGGTGGTATCGGTCAGGGTGGTCTGTGCCATGTCTGTCTCCTCCTGAGGGGTGCTATGCACCGGGTCGAACACGTCGGCGGGCGGCGATGTTCCCGATAACCCTACGTCGTGCCACTATGCGAACGGGCGTGACGACGCTCACCGCCGCCGCCATGTCAGCGACGGCGCGTCAGGCCAGCGTCACCAGCTCCAGGTAGTCCTCACTCCACAAATCCTCGTCGCCGTCGGGCAGGAGCAGTACTCGGTCGGGGTCCAGTGCCTTGACCGCCCCCTCGTCGTGTGTCACCAGGACGACGGCGCCCGCAAACGTGCCCAAGGCGCGAAGAATCTCCTCCCGGCTGGCGGGGTCCAAGTTGTTGGTCGGCTCATCGAGCAACAGCACATTGGCGCTGGAGACCACCAGCAGGGCCAGGGCCAGCCGAGTCTTCTCCCCGCCGGATAGGACTGCCGCCGGTTTGTCGGCGTCGGCCCCGGAGAAGAGGAACGAGCCCAGCACGCTGCGTACTTCGGTGTCATTGAGCCCGGGGGCGGCGCTGCGCAGATTCTCCACGACGGTGCGGCCATCATCAATGGTCTCATGCTCCTGCGCGTAGTAACCGATCTTCAGCCCGGTCCCGGCCACCACCTGGCCCGAGTCCGGCTCCTCGACACCGCTGAGCAGTCGCAGCAAGGTGGTTTTGCCGGCACCGTTGAGCCCGAGGACGACCACCCGGCTGCCGCGATCGATGGCCAGGTCCACCCCGGCGAATACTTCCAGCGAACCGTAGGCCTTGGACAGGCCGGCGGCACGCAGTGGCACCTTGCCGCAGGGAGCAGGATCGGGGAAGCGCAGGTGCGCGACCTTCTCCTGGGCGCGCTCCGCCTCCAGGCCCTCCACCAGTCGGTCGGCGCGCTTGAGCATCTGCTGGGCGGCGACGGCCTTCGTGGCCTTGGCCCGCATCTTCTCGCCCTGGGCGCGCAGCGCCGCCGCCTTCTTTTCAGCGTTGGCACGTTCACGCCGGCGCCGGTGCTCGTCGTCGGCGCGCTGCTTGAGGTAGGCGTCCCAGCCGAGGTGGTAGATGTCCAGCACTCCGCGGCCGGCATCCAGGTACATGACCTGGTTGACGGTGTCGCGCAGGAGCTCGACGTCGTGACTGATGACGATGAAACCACCCGAGTAGCTGCGCAGATGGTCGCGCAGCCACAGGATCGAATCGTGGTCGAGGTGGTTGGTGGGCTCGTCCAGCAGCAGAGTGTCGGGCTGCTGGAACAGCACCCGAGCGAGCTCGACCCGACGCCGCTGACCACCGGACAGGGTGCCGATCTCCTGATCGAGGACGCGATCCGGCAGCCCCAGGGAGGCGCAAATGCGGGCGGCCTCGCTGGCGGCGGCATATCCGCCGGCCATAGTGAACTCATGGTCGAGTCGCGTGTAGCGGTCCAGGGCCTTGGCCTGCGCACCCCCCTGGGTGGTGGCGATCTTCTGCTCGGCCCGGCGAATCCGGTCCAGGAGCACGTCGATGCCGCGCGCGGATAGGACTCGGTCGCGAGTGATCTCGCTGAGGTTCCCCACCCGGGTGTCCTGTGGCAGATAGCCGACCGACCCGTTGCACGTGATGAGTCCCTCGTGTTCAACGGCGTCCAGGCCGTGCCGATCATCAGCGTCGGCCACCGCCTGGCTGGTGCCCTGCGCCACGGAGGCGGCCGCCAGGAGCTTGGTCATGGTGGTCTTACCCGCCCCGTTGCGTCCTACGAGCCCGATGCGCATGCCCTTATCGACGCGGAAGGAGGCGTCGGCCACGAGTTGCCTGGCGCCGATGCGCATGGTGAGGTTCTGGACGTTAATCACGCCCGCATGTTACGGGCATCTGGACACGTGGGTATTCGCACGTCAGTCGTCAGTCCCACCACAGCCAGGTGCCCAGTGGGCCATGAGTCCAGTGACGGCGCAGTAGTTTGATCTCGTCCGGGCTGGCTTCGGCGTCCAGGCAGTAGCGTTCGGCGACTTCCTCCCAGAAGCGCTCTTCCTCATCCGGGTCGGCGATCTCACAGTCCACGAGGTAGTCGATGAGGTCGGGGTCTTCGATCCACAGTCCCTCAACGGTGACGCGCTCATCGTGGCGCTGCGGGCCGATGCCGTAACCGGACAGACGGATGCGTCCACGCGCTCGAACGCAAGCGCGTAGCAGGGCGCCCAGGGTGGGGGCGAGGTTTTGCCGGTCGGCCAGTTGCGACTCCGGCAGGATTTCCAGCAACCGCCGAGCGGTGCCGGGGCCGAGGTCGTGAAAGGGCGTGTAGTCGTCCACCGGTCGGCCGTCGTCGGTGATGAGGCCGGCGGGAGCAAAACCGAATTGACCGGGGATGATGGTGGAGCGCAGCTCGTCGCGGCAGTCGGCTAGTTCATGCCAGACTCCGGATTTGACGGTCCAGCCGCGCGGTCCGTACATACCGGTGGGGCAGTGCTCTGAGCGGGGCGTTGTGGGTGCAGGTGAAAGAGAGGACATGGCTGGTCTCCTTGGGTGAGGCACCGGAGTGCAGTGGTAGCGACGGCGTCGTCGCCGTCGTTTTCCAGCCTGCGCCGCCCGGGCGGGCCGCCGCTGAGCGCCTGTGAATGACCCACCGCCGGGGGTGCGGCGAAGTCCCACTGTGGGTTCCGGGATTCATCAGGGCCGGTACCGGTGACGTTGCAACGCTGGCCAGCCATCTCTCAGCAGCATTCGGCGTGTCTCCCGATTTAGTGCGATCCAGACCAGAAATATGCCCCAGATCACCTTCGCGGGCGCTACGCTGACATACGGGCTCTTACGCAACCGAGCCCCTCCACCCTGCCCGCCCCGCCCCTGCACACCAGGGGCAGGCGGCCGACGGTTAAGGACAACATGGCAACTACGACATCCGCTCCAGAAGCGATTCTCGAGGCCGTCGGCGGCCCCGAGAACATCATCAGCCTGTCTCACTGCGCTACACGCTTGCGTTTCGACCTCAAGGATGCCTCCGTCGTCGACAAGGCCACGGTCGAGAAGATCCCCGGCGTCATGGGAGCCGTTCCGCAAGCAGGGGACCGCTACCAGATCGTCATTGGCGGCGCCGTCCAGGGCGTATACGACGAGATCATCAACCTGCCCGCCATGAAGGGCGGCGGAGGCGCCACGGGAGGCCAATCGAACGCCGACGTCAAGGCCGCCGCCCGTGCCAAGGCCCGCGGCAAGAACGCGATCGTCGACGCCTTCTTCGAGTACCTGTCCGACTCCTTCCGGCCGCTGCTGCCCGTGCTGCTGGGGACCTCGCTCATTATCGCCGGTGAGGCGGTTGCAGAGGCTCTCGGGTTCATTGACACGCGCGCCGCGGTCAAGCCGGCATCGCTCGCCTTTGTCGATGCGATGTACCGCTCGGTGTTCTACTTCCTGCCGATCATGGTGGCCTACAACGCCTCCAAGAAGCTCAGGATCGATCCGTGGGTGGGCACGGCCATCATGGCAGCCCTCATCACCCCGAACTTCATCGACATGAGCAACCTCGAGAAGACAACGGGCGTCGTCTGCACCGTCAATGAGACGCTGGACACCCAGCTCTGCACCGCCACGGTCTTCGGGCTGCCCATGCAGCTCAACGACTACGGCGGCCAGGTGTTCGTCCCACTCATCATGGTGGCGCTCCTGGCTCCGCTCTACAAGGGCCTGACCCGGATCATCTCGCCGAACCTGCAGATGGTGTTCGTGCCGTTCCTGTCCTTCGTCATCATGATGCCGATCACGGCGTTCTTGCTCGGCCCCCTCGGTGTGTGGCTGGGAACCGGCCTGGGTACGGCATTCGCCTGGCTGAACACGCAAGCACCGATTGTCTTCGCCATTATTATTCCGCTGCTCTACCCGTTCCTGGTGCCGCTGGGGCTGCACTGGCCGCTCAACGCCCTTATGTTGGCCAACATTGACTCGCTTGGCTACGATTTCATTCAGGGCCCCATGGGTGCTTGGAACTTCGCCTGCTTCGGCGCCACCGCGGCGGTGCTGGCGATCTCCATCCGGGATCGGGACAAGGAGATGCGGCAGACCGCCTTCGGTGCGCTGGTCGCCGGTCTGTTCGGTGGTATCTCCGAGCCGAGCCTGTACGGTATTCACCTGCGCTTCAAGCGCATCTACCCGCGCATGTTGATCGGCTGCGCCGTGGGCGGTCTCATCATCGGCCTCGGCGGCGGCGTCAATGCGAGCACCTTCGCCTTCACCTCGCTGCTGACCATTCCGATCTTCAGCCCCATGGCGCTGTACGCGATCGCCATTGCGGCAGCCTTCTTCACCTCCTTCATCATCCTGTTCATCTCCGACTACCGCACGGCGGAGGAGAAGGCGGAGGCCCGCGCAGCCGCTGCCGCGGACGGCTTCGTCGAGGCCTCCCCGGAGGAGACCGCCGCGGACCTGGCGCTGGAGGAGGCGGCCAAGGCCCAGGCCGAGGCGCCCAAGCCGGCGCTGGTTGCGGGCGCAGTCACCGAGATCGTCGCCCCCGTGCGCGGCACGGCGCTGCCCCTGAGCGAGGTTGCCGACCCGGTCTTTGCCGGCGGCGCCGTCGGGCAGGGCGCGGCGATCGAACCGAGCGAGCAGGAGATCGTAGTCACCGCCCCGGCGGCGGGCACGGTGGTCGTGGCGCCGGACTCCGGGCACGCCTACGGCATCAACCTGGACTCGGGCGTCGAGGTGCTCATTCACGTCGGCCTGGACACGGTCGAGATGGAGGGCAAGGGCTTCCAGCTACTCGTCAAGCAGGGCGACCGTGTGGAGACCGGCCAGGAGCTGGTGCGCGTGGATCGGGCCGCGGTTGAGCAGGCGGGTCACCCGCTCACCACACCCATCCTCATCACCAACACGGCGGCCTTCGCCTCCGTCGAGCCGATCGCCACCGGTGAGGTCGCCCCCGGCGACCCGCTGCTGCGTCTCACCGCCTGAGGCAGGACGTCAGCGCTCTTCGGAGCAGCTACTGAAGCTTGCTCAGCAACCAGCGGTGGTGGCCGGCCCCGCTCGAGGGCCGGCCACCACCGCGTCGTGTCGGCGAGCCAGAGCCCGGTATGGGTCACGGGGGACAACGTCGAGGCCCGGCTTCACGGCCCATGGTCCGAGCCCTGAACCGCCACTCCCCCAGCCCCTGATAATCGTAGTTTTATGGTGGATTTGTGCGGTTTTAGGGGTGTACTGCGAGGCGGTTCGGTGGTAGACTGTACGTATGTTCGAAACCGGGATCGTGGGTGACCGTTCCGCGCAGGCTGGCGCGGTCGGCTCCCCGGTGACGCCGGCGGGAACCGCCCAGTTGACAGGCGATGCCCCGCTGACCGGTCAAGAGCGCATGGACATTGAGGACGAGGCCGCCGCGCGCCTGTCGGCCATGGTGCCGGGCGCAGAACTGGCCCAGCTGGTGGAGGAACTACTCGCCGGCCTACTCACTCCTGCCACCGAGGCGGGAACCGAAGGGGACGCCACAGCCGCTCTGTTCAACGGCGTGACGGATCCGGGCGAACAAGCCCTACTGGAAGCCGCCGCTTCACACACTCTCGTCACCGAACCGGCCGCCACTGGTCTCGCCGTCGAGCCGGCCGCCGGGGACGGCGGCAAGGACGCGATGGCGTTAGCCGCTTCGCTGGGCGCAGTGGTGCTCAGTGAGCTGGTCGCCGCCACCGGGCGGCTGGCCGCGTGGGCACAATGGGCGCACGCTCTGACTGCGGCCCTGCTGGCACGCACCCCGGAGATGTCCACCTACCCCGACTCCTGGGGACCAGACGGGCGGGCCGCGCACAGGCTGCCGGCCGAGCACGCCCGGTTCAACACCGCCTGCGAGATCGCCTGCCGACTGGGCCTCACCCGCACGGGCGCCTCCAGACTGCTGGATCGCGGTCAGGCCCTGCTGGATCCCGCCCTGGCACCCACCGAGCGGCTGCACCGGGTCGGCCTGCTGGATCAGTCCAAGACGGCTCTCATCGCCCGCCGCCTGAACGACGCCGAACCACCAGTGGCGCGCGCGGTGCAGGAGCGGGTACTGCCCCGGGCCTCCCACCGCACCACCGCCCAGCTCGCCCGCGACCTCGACAAGGCACTAGCCGCCCTGGACCCAGACGGCAGCAGCACCAGACGACGGCACAACGCCGCCAGCCGGCATGTGACCCGCCCCCGGGAAGCCGGCGAGGGCGTGCACTCCATGCGGCTGGTCATGCCCACCATGGACGCATTCCTGCTGGACGCCACCCTGGACACCATCGCCGCCAGCGCACGCGCCACGGGAGATATGCGCAGCACCGGCCAATTGCGCGCCGACGCGCTGGTCGCCATGAGCCTGCACACCCTGCGCACCGGCCAGCAGCAAGCCTTCAAACAGAACCACCCACACACGAGCCCTGCCCCGCACGCGAGCAAGAGCCCGCCGGCGGGCTCTTGCTCGCGTGCGGGGCAGGGCTCGTGTGTGGGTGGTTCTGTTTGAAGGCTTGCTGCTGGCCGGTGCGCAGGGTGTGCAGGCTCATGGCGACCAGCGCGTCGGCGCGCAATTGGCCGGTGCTGCGCATATCTCCCGTGGCGCGTGCGCTGGCGGCGATGGTGTCCAGGGTGGCGTCCAGCAGGAATGCGTCCATGGTGGGCATGACCAGCCGCATGGAGTGCACGCCCTCGCCGGCTTCCCGGGGGCGGGTCACATGCCGGCTGGCGGCGTTGTGCCGTCGTCTGGTGCTGCTGCCGTCTGGGTCCAGGGCGGCTAGTGCCTTGTCGAGGTCGCGGGCGAGCTGGGCGGTGGTGCGGTGGGAGGCCCGGGGCAGTACCCGCTCCTGCACCGCGCGCGCCACTGGTGGTTCGGCGTCGTTCAGGCGGCGGGCGATGAGAGCCGTCTTGGACTGATCCAGCAGGCCGACCCGGTGCAGCCGCTCGGTGGGTGCCAGGGCGGGATCCAGCAGGGCCTGACCGCGATCCAGCAGTCTGGAGGCGCCCGTGCGGGTGAGGCCCAGTCGGCAGGCGATCTCGCAGGCGGTGTTGAACCGGGCGTGCTCGGCCGGCAGCCTGTGCGCGGCCCGCCCGTCTGGTCCCCAGGAGTCGGGGTAGGTGGACATCTCCGGGGTGCGTGCCAGCAGGGCCGCAGTCAGAGCGTGCGCCCATTGTGCCCACGCGGCCAGCCGCCCGGTGGCGGCGACCAGCTCACTGAGCACCACTGCGCCCAGCGAAGCGGCTAACGCCATCGCGTCCTTGCCGCCGTCCCCGGCGGCCGGCTCGACGGCGAGACCAGTGGCGGCCGGTTCGGTGACGAGAGTGTGTGAAGCGGCGGCTTCCAGTAGGGCTTGTTCGCCCGGATCCGTCACGCCGTTGAACAGAGCGGCTGTGGCGTCCCCTTCGGTTCCCGCCTCGGTGGCAGGAGTGAGTAGGCCGGCGAGTAGTTCCTCCACCAGCTGGGCCAGTTCTGCGCCCGGCACCATGGCCGACAGGCGCGCGGCGGCCTCGTCCTCAATGTCCATGCGCTCTTGACCGGTCAGCGGGGCATCGCCTGTCAACTGGGCGGTTCCCGCCGGCGTCACCGGGGAGCCGACCGCGCCAGCCTGCGCGGAACGGTCACCCACGATCCCGGTTTCGAACATACGTACAGTCTACCACCGAACCGCCTCGCAGTACACCCCTAAAACCGCACAAATCCACCATAAAACTACGATTATCAGGGGCTGGGGGAGTGGCGGTTCAGGGCTCGGACCATGGGCCGTGAAGCCGGGCCTCGACGTTGTCCCCCGTGACCCATACCGGGCTCTGGCTCGCCGACACGACGCGGTGGTGGCCGGCCCTCGAGCGGGGCCGGCCACCACCGCTGGTTGCTGAGCAAGCTTCAGTAGCTGCTCCGAAGAGCGCTGACGTCCTGCCTCAGGCGGTGAGACGCAGCAGCGGGTCGCCGGGGGCGACCTCACCGGTGGCGATCGGCTCGACGGAGGCGAAGGCCGCCGTGTTGGTGATGAGGATGGGTGTGGTGAGCGGGTGACCCGCCTGCTCAACCGCGGCCCGATCCACGCGCACCAGCTCCTGGCCGGTCTCCACACGGTCGCCCTGCTTGACGAGTAGCTGGAAGCCCTTGCCCTCCATCTCGACCGTGTCCAGGCCGACGTGAATGAGCACCTCGACGCCCGAGTCCAGGTTGATGCCGTAGGCGTGCCCGGAGTCCGGCGCCACGACCACCGTGCCCGCCGCCGGGGCGGTGACTACGATCTCCTGCTCGCTCGGTTCGATCGCCGCGCCCTGCCCGACGGCGCCGCCGGCAAAGACCGGGTCGGCAACCTCGCTCAGGGGCAGCGCCGTGCCGCGCACGGGGGCGACGATCTCGGTGACTGCGCCCGCAACCAGCGCCGGCTTGGGCGCCTCGGCCTGGGCCTTGGCCGCCTCCTCCAGCGCCAGGTCCGCGGCGGTCTCCTCCGGGGAGGCCTCGACGAAGCCGTCCGCGGCAGCGGCTGCGCGGGCCTCCGCCTTCTCCTCCGCCGTGCGGTAGTCGGAGATGAACAGGATGATGAAGGAGGTGAAGAAGGCTGCCGCAATGGCGATCGCGTACAGCGCCATGGGGCTGAAGATCGGAATGGTCAGCAGCGAGGTGAAGGCGAAGGTGCTCGCATTGACGCCGCCGCCGAGGCCGATGATGAGACCGCCCACGGCGCAGCCGATCAACATGCGCGGGTAGATGCGCTTGAAGCGCAGGTGAATACCGTACAGGCTCGGCTCGGAGATACCACCGAACAGACCGGCGACCAGCGCACCGAAGGCGGTCTGCCGCATCTCCTTGTCCCGATCCCGGATGGAGATCGCCAGCACCGCCGCGGTGGCGCCGAAGCAGGCGAAGTTCCAAGCACCCATGGGGCCCTGAATGAAATCGTAGCCAAGCGAGTCAATGTTGGCCAACATAAGGGCGTTGAGCGGCCAGTGCAGCCCCAGCGGCACCAGGAACGGGTAGAGCAGCGGAATAATAATGGCGAAGACAATCGGTGCTTGCGTGTTCAGCCAGGCGAATGCCGTACCCAGGCCGGTTCCCAGCCACACACCGAGGGGGCCGAGCAAGAACGCCGTGATCGGCATCATGATGACGAAGGACAGGAACGGCACGAACACCATCTGCAGGTTCGGCGAGATGATCCGGGTCAGGCCCTTGTAGAGCGGAGCCAGGAGCGCCACCATGATGAGTGGGACGAACACCTGGCCGCCGTAGTCGTTGAGCTGCATGGGCAGCCCGAAGACCGTGGCGGTGCAGAGCTGGGTGTCCAGCGTCTCATTGACGGTGCAGACGACGCCCGTTGTCTTCTCGAGGTTGCTCATGTCGATGAAGTTCGGGGTGATGAGGGCTGCCATGATGGCCGTGCCCACCCACGGATCGATCCTGAGCTTCTTGGAGGCGTTGTAGGCCACCATGATCGGCAGGAAGTAGAACACCGAGCGGTACATCGCATCGACAAAGGCGAGCGATGCCGGCTTGACCGCGGCGCGCGTGTCAATGAACCCGAGAGCCTCTGCAACCGCCTCACCGGCGATAATGAGCGAGGTCCCCAGCAGCACGGGCAGCAGCGGCCGGAAGGAGTCGGACAGGTACTCGAAGAAGGCGTCGACGATCGCGTTCTTGCCGCGGGCCTTGGCACGGGCGGCGGCCTTGACGTCGGCGTTCGATTGGCCTCCCGTGGCGCCTCCGCCGCCCTTCATGGCGGGCAGGTTGATGATCTCGTCGTATACGCCCTGGACGGCGCCGCCAATGACGATCTGGTAGCGGTCCCCTGCTTGCGGAACGGCTCCCATGACGCCGGGGATCTTCTCGACCGTGGCCTTGTCGACGACGGAGGCATCCTTGAGGTCGAAACGCAAGCGTGTAGCGCAGTGAGACAGGCTGATGATGTTCTCGGGGCCGCCGACGGCCTCGAGAATCGCTTCTGGAGCGGATGTCGTAGTTGCCATGTTGTCCTTAACCGTCGGCCGCCTGCCCCTGGTGTGCAGGGGCGGGGCGGGCAGGGTGGAGGGGCTCGGTTGCGTAAGAGCCCGTATGTCAGCGTAGCGCCCGCGAAGGTGATCTGGGGCATATTTCTGGTCTGGATCGCACTAAATCGGGAGACACGCCGAATGCTGCTGAGAGATGGCTGGCCAGCGTTGCAACGTCACCGGTACCGGCCCTGATGAATCCCGGAACCCACAGTGGGACTTCGCCGCACCCCCGGCGGTGGGTCATTCACAGGCGCTCAGCGGCGGCCCGCCCGGGCGGCGCAGGCTGGAAAACGACGGCGACGACGCCGTCGCTACCACTGCACTCCGGTGCCTCACCCAAGGAGACCAGCCATGTCCTCTCTTTCACCTGCACCCACAACGCCCCGCTCAGAGCACTGCCCCACCGGTATGTACGGACCGCGCGGCTGGACCGTCAAATCCGGAGTCTGGCATGAACTAGCCGACTGCCGCGACGAGCTGCGCTCCACCATCATCCCCGGTCAATTCGGTTTTGCTCCCGCCGGCCTCATCACCGACGACGGCCGACCGGTGGACGACTACACGCCCTTTCACGACCTCGGCCCCGGCACCGCTCGGCGGTTGCTGGAAATCCTGCCGGAGTCGCAACTGGCCGACCGGCAAAACCTCGCCCCCACCCTGGGCGCCCTGCTACGCGCTTGCGTTCGAGCGCGTGGACGCATCCGTCTGTCCGGTTACGGCATCGGCCCGCAGCGCCACGATGAGCGCGTCACCGTTGAGGGACTGTGGATCGAAGACCCCGACCTCATCGACTACCTCGTGGACTGTGAGATCGCCGACCCGGATGAGGAAGAGCGCTTCTGGGAGGAAGTCGCCGAACGCTACTGCCTGGACGCCGAAGCCAGCCCGGACGAGATCAAACTACTGCGCCGTCACTGGACTCATGGCCCACTGGGCACCTGGCTGTGGTGGGACTGACGACTGACGTGCGAATACCCACGTGTCCAGATGCCCGTAACATGCGGGCGTGATTAACGTCCAGAACCTCACCATGCGCATCGGCGCCAGGCAACTCGTGGCCGACGCCTCCTTCCGCGTCGATAAGGGCATGCGCATCGGGCTCGTAGGACGCAACGGGGCGGGTAAGACCACCATGACCAAGCTCCTGGCGGCCGCCTCCGTGGCGCAGGGCACCAGCCAGGCGGTGGCCGACGCTGATGATCGGCACGGCCTGGACGCCGTTGAACACGAGGGACTCATCACGTGCAACGGGTCGGTCGGCTATCTGCCACAGGACACCCGGGTGGGGAACCTCAGCGAGATCACTCGCGACCGAGTCCTATCCGCGCGCGGCATCGACGTGCTCCTGGACCGGATTCGCCGGGCCGAGCAGAAGATCGCCACCACCCAGGGGGGTGCGCAGGCCAAGGCCCTGGACCGCTACACGCGACTCGACCATGAGTTCACTATGGCCGGCGGATATGCCGCCGCCAGCGAGGCCGCCCGCATTTGCGCCTCCCTGGGGCTGCCGGATCGCGTCCTCGATCAGGAGATCGGCACCCTGTCCGGTGGTCAGCGGCGTCGGGTCGAGCTCGCTCGGGTGCTGTTCCAGCAGCCCGACACTCTGCTGCTGGACGAGCCCACCAACCACCTCGACCACGATTCGATCCTGTGGCTGCGCGACCATCTGCGCAGCTACTCGGGTGGTTTCATCGTCATCAGTCACGACGTCGAGCTCCTGCGCGACACCGTCAACCAGGTCATGTACCTGGATGCCGGCCGCGGAGTGCTGGACATCTACCACCTCGGCTGGGACGCCTACCTCAAGCAGCGCGCCGACGACGAGCACCGGCGCCGGCGTGAACGTGCCAACGCTGAAAAGAAGGCGGCGGCGCTGCGCGCCCAGGGCGAGAAGATGCGGGCCAAGGCCACGAAGGCCGTCGCCGCCCAGCAGATGCTCAAGCGCGCCGACCGACTGGTGGAGGGCCTGGAGGCGGAGCGCGCCCAGGAGAAGGTCGCGCACCTGCGCTTCCCCGATCCTGCTCCCTGCGGCAAGGTGCCACTGCGTGCCGCCGGCCTGTCCAAGGCCTACGGTTCGCTGGAAGTATTCGCCGGGGTGGACCTGGCCATCGATCGCGGCAGCCGGGTGGTCGTCCTCGGGCTCAACGGTGCCGGCAAAACCACCTTGCTGCGACTGCTCAGCGGTGTCGAGGAGCCGGACTCGGGCCAGGTGGTGGCCGGGACCGGGCTGAAGATCGGTTACTACGCGCAGGAGCATGAGACCATTGATGATGGCCGCACCGTCGTGGAGAATCTGCGCAGCGCCGCCCCCGGGCTCAATGACACCGAAGTACGCAGCGTGCTGGGCTCGTTCCTCTTCTCCGGGGCCGACGCCGACAAACCGGCGGCAGTCCTATCCGGCGGGGAGAAGACTCGGCTGGCCCTGGCCCTGCTGGTGGTCTCCAGCGCCAATGTGCTGTTGCTCGATGAGCCGACCAACAACTTGGACCCCGCCAGCCGGGAGGAGATTCTTCGCGCCTTGGGCACGTTTGCGGGCGCCGTCGTCCTGGTGACACACGACGAGGGGGCGGTCAAGGCACTGGACCCCGACCGAGTACTGCTCCTGCCCGACGGCGACGAGGATTTGTGGAGTGAGGACTACCTGGAGCTGGTGACGCTGGCCTGACGCGCCGTCGCTGACATGGCGGCGGCGGTGAGCGTCGTCACGCCCGTTCGCATAGTGGCACGACGTAGGGTTATCGGGAACATCGCCGCCCGCCGACGTGTTCGACCCGGTGCATAGCACCCCTCAGGAGGAGACAGACATGGCACAGACCACCCTGACCGATACCACCACCGACGCCCCCACGCACGAGGTTCTCCTCACCGAGGCCGCCGCTGCGAAGGTAGCCAGCCTGCTCGTCCAGGAAGGTCGCGACGACTTGCGCCTGCGTGTGGCGGTGCAGCCGGGCGGCTGCTCCGGGCTCGTCTACCAGCTGTACTTCGACGAGCGCACCCTGGACGGCGACGCCATCCGCTCCTTCGAGACCGGCGATGCCGAGCTGGCCGCGGTGGACGTCATCGTCGACCGCATGAGCGCGCCCTACCTCAACGGCGCCACCATCGACTTCTCCGACACCATCGAGAAGCAGGGCTTCACCATCGACAATCCCAACGCCGTCGGCACCTGCGCGTGCGGCGAGTCCTTCCACTGAGTCGCCACAGCCCCACAATGAGTCGGCCGCCCACGGGCGGCCGACGCCGTGACGCGCCGGGGTGGCGCGGTGGGGGCATTACTCCCACCCCATCCTGCCGCCACCCATACGTTTCTGAGGAGAATTCCATTGCGCCGTGCCGCAATCGTGCTGCCCGCACTTGCCCTGACCGCCTGTCTGGCCCTGACGGGCTGCTCAGATTCGTCGGGGAAGGCTGCCGATGCCTCCGCGTCGGCCGAGGCGACGGTGACGCCCGTGAGCAACGTGGACTGTTCCACACTGACCATTGACGACGACGCCGACTCCCTGCCCACACTCGAGGGCGAGGCGGGGACGCAGCCGACCATCACCTGGGGTGACGGCGACGCGCCCACCAACCTCACCGTCAAGACGCTGACCGCGGGTGACGGTGCGGAGGTGGACGAGAGTTCTATCGTCGTCGCCGACTACGCCGGTTGGGAATGGGGACAGACCGAGGCCTTCGACTCCTCGTACGCTCGTGGGGAGGCGGTGCCGCTCAGCCTCGGCGGGGTGATCCCCGGCTGGCGGTGCGGTCTGGTTGGGCACCACGAGGGCGACCGGCTGGAGCTGTCCATCCCCGCCGAGCTGGCCTACGGACAGTCGGCAACTGAGGGGCGCCCGTCGGGTGACCTGGTATTCGTCGTGGAGATTGGGCACGTGGTGGCGTCCTCCGCCGTGACGGAAGCCGCTGAGTCGGCCGCCGCGGCATCCAAGGATGCTGTCGCTGATACGCAGGCGGAACAGGCGCTTGCCGAGCGTGGCATCACGGTCTCCGGGGAGCTCGGGACGGCGGCGACCATATCGGTGACTGAAGGTGCTGCCGAGCCTACCGAGCAGGAGACCGTTGTGGTGGCTCGAGGCGCGGGTGAGCCGGTTGCCGATGGCGACTACGTGTTGCTGCACATGGCCTTCGTCAATTGGGACGATCCAAGCTCGCTCCAGTCGTCGTGGGACGTCGGCGCTGCGCAGCAGATGGTGATATCGGCGAGTTCTCCTGCCGGTGCACTGATTGATGTCCCCGTTGGCTCACGCGTAGTAATCCTGATCCCGGGTGATGAGTCCCAGGGAACTGTGTCTACAGCCTTTGTTATGGACATCGCTGCGATCCTGTAGTTGGCCCCGGGGGCCCGCCCGGTTGATGCCGGGCGGGCGGCGTCAGCGAACGATGAGGCCCTCGGTGTGAGCGATGGCGTTTGCCAGTCGCTCGGAGACGTCCTGCCAGTTGACGATCTGCCAGACGGCGGCCAGGTAGTCGGCCTTGACGTTGAGGTAGTCGAGGTAGAAGGCGTGCTCCCACATGTCGACCTGGAACAGCGGGATGGTGCCCACCGGCACGTTGCCCTGCTGGTCGAACAACTGGAAGATGACCAGCTTGCCGGAAACCGAGTCGTAGGCGAGCACCGCCCAGCCGGAGCCCTGAATCCCCAGCGCGGCCGCATTGAGCTGCTGCTTGAACGCGGCGAAGGAACCGAAGGAGTCCTTGATCGCCTCGGCCAGCTCACCCTCGGGCTCGCCGCCACCGTTGGGGGAGAGGTTCTTCCAGAAGATCGAGTGGTTGATGTGCCCGCCGAGGTTGAAGGCCAGATTCTTCTCCCACAGGTTAACCGCGGAGAAGTCGCCGTCGGCGCGGGCGGCAGCAAGCTGCTCCAGGGCGGCGTTCGCACCGGAGACGTAGGCGGCGTGGTGCTTATCGTGGTGCAGCTCCATAATGCGCCCGGAGATGTGGGGCTCGAGCGCGGCATAGTCGTAGGGGAGCTCGGGCAGTGCGTACTTCGCCGCAGCGGCGTTCACGTCGGTCATGGTGATGTAGTCCTGTCTCGCGGTGTGCGGTGATGACGGTCGCCGGACCACAGACTCATGCGTGAGACTGAAGTCCTAAGCGAAATTCATCGTATACGGTGATCGATCTGTTTTGAAGCGAACCGTGCATCCGCCATCGCGATTACACTGACCGCGGAAGCCCGCCCGTCGTCCACTGGAGGACCGCATGACCGACCAGGCAGAAACCGCCCCCCTCGAACTCCTTGTCTTCTCCGATAATGCCGCCGTGCGCCAGCAGGTGATCGACGGCGTCGGACGCCGTCCCGCCAAGGGACTGCCGCTCGTGTCGTGGACCGAGGCGGCCACCGCGGAAGGTGTTCGCCTGGCCATCAAAGATCGCGAGAAGGAGGGCCTCGTCCCCTTCGCCGCGCTGGTTCTGGACGGCGAGACCAAGAAGCTGGGCGGCATGGGGCTGGCGCATGAGCTGTTTACCGAGCTCGACCGGCGTCCCCCGGTCGTGCTGCTGACCGCCCGCCCCCAGGACGACTGGCTGGCCGCTTGGTCCAAGGCCGAGGTCGTCGTGCCGCGCCCCCTGGACCCGCTCAGCCTGCAGGAAGGTGTTGCCAAGGCGCTGCGGGCCCGGCGCGGCTCCGTGACCCCGGCCGGCTGACCCGCAGACACGCGGGTCAAAGGTCGGCGTCAAGCACGCGTTTGTGCCTGGCCGCAGCCCCAATGGGCCAGGACAGGAGTGCGCTCCCGCCCGCAGCACCGTCGGCTCCTTCGACCTCGACCAGCCGCGCCCCCGCATCCAGCACCCAGTCGGCGAGCAGCAGCGTTTCCTCCACGCTCGTGTCCGCGCCGACGCGCTCGGGCGGGTCTACCACCTGGGCGGTGGCGCGTAGCGTCTGGATAGTCGGTCGCGGATCGGCCCCCGGCGGGGTGAGCGCCGAACCCGCCAGGCGTCCCCAGCGGACGGCCACAAGCTCCCACCCGCCCACCTGACGACGTCGGGCGGCGAGAAGATGCGGGCAGACCAGCAGCGGGCGTGCCGTCTCAGCTCGGCGTGCGGCCAGGAGCAGGGCCCGCAGGCGACGGGTCCACAACCCCGCCTCCTCATAACGCTGCGCCGCCGACAGTGTCTCGATCCGCTCCAGCAGGGGAGCAGCCACCACATCGATCTGCCCTGACAGTGCTTGCCGGGCGGCCTCGGGATCGGCGGGCGTGTCCGAGCGGCGCACCGCCCGGGTGCCATGCCCATCCCAGGCCTGTAGCCGCAGCACCGATTCGGCGGCCCGCTGCGCCTCCCGGGCGGCAGCGCGCGAGGGGAAGGGGCCGACGGCGTGGCCCGCCTCATCCAGCGGAAGCGCTGTGGTCAGTGCCAGGTGCGGCTGCGGGGAGTCGACCACCTGCAGCCAGGGC
>NZ_JAWDJJ010000172.1:0-20083 GCF_032465695.1 Actinomyces sp. MRS3W | reverse complement strand
GTAGATGCGCAGGCACTCGGCGGCGGCCTCGCTACCGTCACCGGTTTGCGCACCGGCACCACCCGTATCGCCCCGCACATATGCGCGGGCGGCATGTACGGCGTCATCCCACCCGTCCGCACGGTCGTCCAGTCCGGCCCCCAGCAGGGCGAGTCCGGCAGCTGAGCGACCCAGCGTGCCCGCGTGCACGACGACGTCGCCGGGGCGGGCGCCCGAGCGCAGCACCGGGGCGCGGCCTTCCAGGTCCCCGTGAACGGTGACGGCGATGACCACCCGATCCCCCACGCTCATGTCGCCGCCGACCACGCCGGCCCCCGCTGGATCGCAGGCGTCGGCGAAGCCGCGGGCGAGGTCCTGCACCCAGGCGACGGGGGTGGCGCGCGGCAGCACCAGGCTGACGACGAGCGCCACCGGCCGCGCCCCCATGGCGGCGATGTCGGCGAGGTTCTGGGCGGCGGCGCGAGCCCCGACGTCGCGGGCGGTGGACCAGTCGGGAAGGTAGTGCTCACCCTCGACGAGCACGTCGGTGCTCACGCAGTAGCGGCCGTCCGGGGCGGCAATGACGGCGCAATCGTCTCCATTGGGCACGATCGCGCGGGGCGAGCGCGGCAGCAGCGGGGTGAAGGCGGCCAGCAGCGCCTCCTCCCCCAGGTCGGCGACGGTCGGCGCGGGGGCGGCGTCGGTAATGGAGTCGACGACGGCAGCGCCGTGGGAAGCGACGGCTTCGGTGCCGCAGCCGGCCAGGACGGTCCCGGCGTCGTCGGACTCAGCGGTTGACATCGGTGGGGCGCTCCAGCGCCAGCTCAATGAGCTCGGTCACCAGATCGCGGTAGGGCAGCCCGGAAACCTGCCACATGTAGGGGTACATGGAGAAGGGGGTGAAGCCGGGCATGGTGTTGACCTCGTTGACAATCGCCTCGCCGTCGGCGGTGAGGAAGAAGTCGACGCGGGTCAGCCCCTCGCCCCCAATGGCGAGGAATGCCTCGGCGGCCCGGCGCATGAGCAGGTCGCGCTCCTCGGGGCGGATGCGCGCCGGGCACACCATGGCGACGGCGTCGTGGGCCAGGTACTTGGTCTCGTAGTCGTAGAACTCGCCGGCGCCGTGGGCGGCGTCCATGACGATCTCGCCGGGTTCGGCCACCCGCGGGGCGCCGTCGTCGTGACCGCCGAGCACGGCCACCTCGATCTCCCGGCCGGCGATGCCGGACTCGACCAACACCTTGGGGTCGACGGCGCGGGCCGCCTCGATCGCCGCCTCCAGGTCGGAGGCGTCCTCGACCCGGGTGATGCCCAGGGAGGAGCCGGCGCGGGCGGGCTTGACGAATAGCGGGAAGCTCAGCCGCCGGCATTCAGCAATGACTCCGGCCCGATCCTGGCGCCAGCGGTGCGGCTGCACCAGCACATGCGGGGCGGTGGGGATGCCGGCGGCGCTCAGCAGCACCTTGGTGACCTGCTTGTCCATGCCGGCGGCGCTGGCCAGCACGCCGCAGCCGACGTAGGGCAGGCCCAGCATCTCCAGCATGCCCTGGATGGTGCCGTCCTCGCCGTAGGGGCCGTGCAACAGGGGCAGGACGACGTCGACGGCGCCGAGTACCTCGGGGCCGGCGGGGGTGATCGCGGTCAGATTTCCGCCGCCCAGCCGCATGGCCAGTTCGCCGCGGCCGAGCCCGTCGGTGGTGATCTCCACCGGGGGGCGGGCGTCGTCCAGTCGCAGGGCGTCGGGGTCGTCGTCGACGAGCACCCAATGGCCGTCTTTGGTGATGCCGATGGGGACGACGTCGTAGCGGTCCCGGTCGATGGCGGCCAACACGCCCGCGGCGGTCGCGCAGGAGATGGTGTGCTCGCCGCTGCGCCCTCCGAAGACGACGGCGACTCGGGGCTTGTGCCCATCGCTGTGGCCCGCGGGAGCATTCGCGGTCAGGGAGGCGGTTGGGGCGGGCGCAGCGTCACCGGGGCTGACTGCGGCGGCTGCGGGGTTGTCCGACATGGTGGCTACGCTACCGCGGCGAGGAACGCACCCAGCGGCGAACCGCCACGCGATACGCATTCCAGCCCCGCTCGTGCGCCCGCAATTCTGGTCGGCGGTGCATATACCGAAGGCGAGGCCTGTCCCGGTTCCGCCCGCCTGAGGGGGACAAGCATGGGCCGGGACCAGCGCGGGAATCGAGCCGACCCGGCCGATATTGCGTACATCACGCACAGGGTTCCGTATGCTGGATCACATCGGAACCGTGGTTCCATCCGAGGTCAGGAGACACCATGACACGCCACATGCCCCGCAGCCGCACGTTCCTCCCCGCGCTGGCGCTGTTGCTCGCCGGGCCCCTCGCCCTGGGGGCGTGTGGGCAGGGCACCGACACCGCCTCGGAGGAGCCCTCCCCCACCGCCACGGCAGGAGCGTCCTCGGTCGCCTCTGCGGAGCCGAGCGAGGACGCCGGGGCGTCGGAATCGCCGGCGGCTACGCAGACGCCGACCGTCACCGGCTCGCTCACCCAGGAGGAGACGAGCCCGTCGAGCGCCCCCGCCTGGGGCACCGGCGCCGAAGGCCAGGAGCCGAGCGCCGACTCCGAGCTCATTATCAGCGACGTGCGCATCGGCTCCCACGACGACGAGGACTACTCCCGCTTTGTCGTGGAGTTCTCCGGGCAGGGCACACCCGGCTGGTCTGCGCAGTGGACCGACCAGGCCCACACCCAGGGCAAGGGCGATGCCGTGGACGTGGCCGGGGACTTCACCCTGGTGGTCATCGGCACGGGCGTGACCATGCCCATCAGCGAGGAGCAGCAGGCGGTCGCCTACACCGAGCCGGTCCGCTTCGACTTCGATGCCGTCGGCCGCGATGACGACGAGGGCATTGAGGAGGCCTACCTCGACCTCACCTTCGAAGCCCAGTTCCAGGTCATCCTCGGCACCGACTCTCAGACCTACCGGATCTTCACGCTGACCAACCCCACCCGCCTGGTCATTGACGTCGCCGACGACGACGACCAAAACGACTGACGGCGCGTCATTTGTGCCGGTTTCAGCGCGTCATTTGTGCCGGTTTCAGCACGTCATTTGTGCCGGTCTCGGCACGTTACAAGTGCCGGTTTCGATGACTGGGGCGCTGCCAGGAGCTCGACTGGGGCGCGGCTAGGGCAGGGGCGCGGCGTTGACGCCCTCGGCTTTGCGGGGGCGGGACAGCAGCGCGTCGTTGATCTCCTCCACCGTGGCGGCGCCCTCAACCACCGCAACGACGCCGGCGGTGATGGGCATGTCCACCCCGTGCGCCGTCGCCAGGTCGAGCACGGCGCGCGCGGACTTGGCGCCCTCGGCAACCCCACGCGAGGCTGCGGCGGCCTCGTCCACGCTCATGCCCTCACCCAGTCGTCGCCCGAAGGTCTGGTTGCGCGACAGCGGTGAGGAGCAGGTGGCCACCAGGTCTCCCATGCCGGCCAGCCCGGCGAAGGTCTCGGGGGTAGCCCCCAGCGCCAGCCCCAGACGGGTGATCTCCACCAGTCCGCGGGTAATAATGGTGGCCTTGGAGTTATCGCCGAAGCCGCGCCCGGCGGTAATGCCGACGGCCAGGGCGATGACGTTCTTGACGGCGCCGCACAGTTCAACCCCGAGCACGTCGGTGTTGGTGTAGGGGCGGAACGTGCTCGTCGCGCACAGGGCGGCCACGCGCGCGGCCGTCTCCTCCTGCGGGGCGGCCACCACGGTGGCGGTGGGCTGGCCCGCGGCGATCTCGTCGGCCAGATTGGGACCGGAGATGACGGCGATCCGGCTCGCGGGCAGGTCGAGTGCCTCGGCGATGACCTGGCTCATGCGCAGCCCCGAGCCGGACTCGACTCCCTTCATGAGGGAGACGACGATGGCGTCGTCGTCCAGCGCGCCGCGCAGCGGGGTGAGCACACCGCGGGCGCTCTGGGAGGGCACCACCACGACGACGATTCCGGCGCCATCCACGGCCTCACGCAGGTCCGTGGTGGCGGTGACGGTGTCGGGCAGGCGGATGCCGGGCAGGTAGCGAGTGTTGGTGCCGGCGTTGATCTCGGAGACGATCTCCGGGCGGCGTGCCCAGATGGTTGTCGGGGTGCCGGCCTGGGCGAGGAGGCGGGCGAAGGTGGTCCCCCAGGCGCCCGCGCCGATGACGGCGGCCTTGCGTGCAGGCTCTGACGGCGGGGTGCTGGCGGCGCTCACGACTCGCGCTCCGTGTCGGCCTGGGGTGCGACGTCGCCCGGGTCCGCAGGTTCCTGCGGACCCGGGACTTCCGGCGCAGATGGTTCCGAAGGCGTCGGCGGATCGGGGCGGCGTACGCCGATATTGCCCTTGCCCGGATCGCCGTCGTACTTCATATCGAAGGGGCGGGGTGCCTTCTCGCCACGCAACTGCTCCACCAGCTCGGTGATGCGGCGCATGATCTCGGCGGTGGCGGCGCGCACGGCCTCGTGGTCGGAGGTGTCCGAGCCGTACTCCGCCAGGTCGAAGGGCTCCCCGATGAGAATATGCACGTCCTTGCGGGGGAAGGGGCGGAAACCGCTGCCATAGGCGCCCAGGACGTTCTGCGCCCCCCACTGCCCCATGGGCAGCAGCGGCGCGCCGGTGCGCATGGCCAGCCGGGCGGCGCCGGTTTTACCGGTCATGGGCCACTGCAGGGGGTCGCGAGAGAGGGTGCCCTCGGGGAAGATCATGATCGGGTCGCCCGCCCGCAGTCGCTTCTCGGCCTCGACCAGTGAGTTGCCGGCGTTCGCCGAGTCCCGGTAAACCGGGATCTGCCCGCCCGCGCTGAAGACATGCCCGAGGATGGGAATCTCGAACAGCTGGGACTTGGCCAACGAGTAGATGGGCACATCCTCGTCCACGAGCGCACGCATGGCGGTCAGCGGGTCCAAGTTGGACAAATGGTTGGCCACCGCGATGAAGCCGCCGTTGCGGGGGATGTTCTCGGTCCCGGTCACGTGTTGCTTGGAGACCGCCTTGAGGAACGGGATGATCGCTCCCCGGGCCGCGAACCGGTAGAAGCGGGACATGCGTTGTGTGTTGGGCACGTTGGCACTCTACCCACTCGCGCGCCTTCGGAGTCGGGATTGGTCGCGGTACGGGCGCAGCGCCCTATCCAGGCGTGCCAAGCCTTGCCCCGCCCTCGCGCCGCCGCCCGCGATGCCCCGCCGCCGTCGCCGATAGCCCAGCGACGGCGTCGCACGGGATCGGCGTGCCGGGAGAGGCTGCGGGGTGGTCAGGCCAGGCGGGTGACGTCGGCGTCGAGCGCGGCGAGCTTGCTCATGAAGTGCTCGTACCCGCGGTCAATGAGGTTGACGCCCTCGACGTGGCTGGTGCCCTCGGCCGCGAGCGCGGCGATGAGGTGGGAGAAGCCGCCGCGCAGGTCGGGCACGACGATGTCGGCGCCGTGCAGCGGGGTGGGGCCGGAGATGACGGCGGAGTGGTAGAAGTTGCGCTGGCCGAAGCGGCACGCGGTGCCACCCAGGCACTCGCGGTAGACCTGGATGGTGGCGCCCATCTTGCGCAGGGCGCCGGTGAAGCCGAAGCGGTTCTCGTAGACGGTTTCGTGGACGATGGACAGCCCCTCCGCCTGGGTGAGAGCGACGACGAGCGGCTGCTGCCAGTCGGTCATGAAGCCGGGGTGGACGTTGGTTTCCACCACGATGCTCTTGAGGTCGCCGCCGGGGTGGTAGAAGCGAATGCCGTCCTCGCGCACGTCGAAGGCGCCGCCGACCTTGCGGAAGATGTTGAGGAAGGTGGTCATGTCGCTCTGGTGGGCGCCGTGGACGAAGACGTCCCCGTGGGTGGCCAGCGCCGCGGAGGCCCAGGATGCGGTCTCAATGCGGTCGGGCAGGGCGCGGTGGTTGTAGCCGACGAGCTCATCGACACCCTCGACGTGGATGGTGCGGTCGGTGTCCACGGAGATGATGGCGCCCATCTTCTGCAGGACGTCGACCAGGTCCATGATCTCCGGTTCGACGGCGGCGCCCCGCAGCTCGGTCAGCCCCTCCGCGCGCACGGCGGTGAGCAGGGTCTGCTCGGTGGCGCCGACGGACGGGTAGGGCAGGTCGATGACGGTGCCGCGCAGACCGTCGGGGGCGGTCAGGCGGATGCCCTGCGGCTGTTTGTCGACGGTGGCGCCGAAGGCGCGCAGGATGTCGAGGTGGAAGTCGATGGGGCGGTCGCCGATGCGGCATCCGCCGAGGTCCGGGATGAAGGCCTCACCGAGGCGGTGCAGCAGCGGGCCGCAGAAGAGGATCGGGATGCGCGAGGAGCCGGCGTGGGCGTCAATGTCGGCCATGTGGGCGCTCTCCACGCGGGAGGGGTCCAGGCGCAGCACCCCTTCGGCCTGGTCGTAGTCGACGCTGACGCCGTGCAGGGACAGCAACCCGGAGACGACGTCGACGTCGCGGATGAGGGGGACGTTGTGCAGGACGGAGGGCGTGGTCCCCAGCAGCGCGGCAACCATCGCCTTGGGGACGAGGTTCTTGGCGCCGCGGACGGTGATTTCACCGTTGAGCGGGCGTCCGCCCTCAACCTGGAGCAGACCGTCGACCATGCGTACCTCCGTGCATTCACGTGCAGCTGTTGACCTCGGACGTCGCAGTTCCACGCCGTCCGCCGCGCTGGGCGCGGGTGGTCTCAGCATAGGCGGCACCGGCGTCAACGGAAGCCTGGGCGCCGCGCTCACAGCGAACCCGGGCGTGTCCTGCAACTCACCCGAATACGCCCGGTCACGTGCTTGCTAGAGCACGAGCACGTCCCGTCAGTGCGCCGCTCTAACTCGCGACGAGAAGCTGACACAAGCCTGTTGACAGTGGCGCAGGACACCCCTACACTCAACTTATGCGTACACGGTGTACGTATACGAAGGAGGTCGACGATGAGCGAATCATTGGTCGAATGCACCTACTACGTGGAGTCAACGACGACTCTCCATGCAGTCGCGGACGAGCTCGCTGGCGAGCAGACGTCCGGCACTTTTATCAAGATCCCCGGAGAGACCAGCCAGCTGACCGAGAAGTTCGGCGGCCGCGTCCTGGAGGTGAGCGACCTGGGGCTGGTGCCACCGTCACTGCCCAGTCGTTTCCACGTCGAGCGAGCACGAGCCGGCATCGTCCGCATTGGCTACCCGGCCGCGAACCTCGGTGGCGACCTCACCGCCCTACTGACGGTCATCGCCGGTAATCTCTTCGAACTGGCCAGCCTGAGCGCTTGCAAGGTCATCGGTCTGCGACTACCGGCTGAATTCACGGCCGCCCACCCTGGACCCGCCTACGGCATCGACGGCACCCGGCAGGCCATTGGAGTAACCACCGGCCCCATCATCGGCACCATTGTCAAGCCGAATATTGGTCTGGACGCCGAAGGATTCCGGCAGCGAGTCCGCGATCTCATGCTGGCGGACATCGACTTCATAAAGGACGACGAGGTCAACGCCGATCCGGCGCACCTGCCCTTCGCCGAGCGGGTCCGGATCGTGGCCGAGGAAACCGACCGAGCCGCCCAGAAGACTGGACGCCGTATCCCCTACGCCTTCAACATTTCCGGCCCTGCGCAAGACCTGGAGCGTAAGCACACCCTGGTGCGAGACAACGGTGGACAGTGCGTCATGCTCCCCGTCTTCCACCAGGGTATCTCGAGCCTGGAATATCTGCGGCATCTCGGCGGCCTTCAGATCCATGCACACCGTGCTGGTTTCCCGGCCGTATCCCGCAGTGGCACGCTCGGCATCAGTTTCGGGGCGTGGCAGCAGCTGCTACAGCTTGCTGGCGCCGACCACATCCACGTCTCCGGGCTCATGTCGAAGTTCTCCGAGGAGGACGACGAAGTCGCTGCAAACATCCGGACCATCCACGCCGGCGTCGAGGGTCTGGAGCACCGGTCGATTCCGGTACTGTCCTCTGGGCAGACCGTCCTGTCGGCACGCGCCACCTACGATGCCGTTGGCTCCACCGATGTCATGGTGCTGGCCGGGGGCGGGATCATTGCCCACCCGGACGGCGCCGCAGCTGGAGTGCGCTCCATGCGCCAGGCCTGGCAGGCGGCTCTCGACGGCGACGACCTCGGCAAGCGCGCCACCAGCCTGGCCGACTCCGGCGACACGGCCCTGAATGCCGCCATCGCGAAATTCGGAGGCCACAAATGAGACTGCGCTTCCTCGCCGATGACTTCACCGGCGCCTCCGACGTTCTACTCCAATGCCGTCGCAACGGCATGGAGGCGGCAATCGTCCAGGAGGAGAACCTGGCCGATCAGTCCACCGGCTTCAACGGCATCGCCACGGCGGCGCGCTCGCTGGATTCGACCGAGCTCGAGTCCTTCCTGCGCGACAAGCTCCCGTTGTTCATGCAGCCGCCGACCGACGTTGTCCTGTACAAGATCTGCTCAACTTTCGACTCCAGCCCAACCACTGGGTCCATTGGCCTGGCAGTACGACTCATTCGAGAGCTACTGTCCCCCGACATCCCCGTCGTCGTAGTCCCCGCCCAGCCCGGTTTTGGCAGGTACACGGTCTTCGGCAACCACTTCGCCGTCGCTGGCGGAGACGTTTTCCGGCTCGACCGCCACCCGGTCATGAGCCAGCATCCCAGCACACCCATGCACGAGTCGGACCTGCGGCAACTGCTGCATCAGCAGGGCGTCGCCACCGAGGCGCTCACCCACGTGGACCTGCTGGCACTACGGCAAGGCGACGACCTCCCCGCACTGCTGACCCGCCCGAAACTCGAGGCAATCATCGTCGATACCCTGGAGGAGACCGACCTTGACCTGGTTGCCACCGCCCTCATCGACCGCGCCCAAAGCGCCGCCCACCCGGTTGTGGTCGTCGGCTCCGGCGGGATTGCCGGGGCGTTGTCGCGCCAGCTCACCGACGGCAGGTCCATTCCGCGGACCAGTTTCGCCCCCGGCCCTACGCTGGTGCTATCGGGTTCCCGCTCCCCCATCACACAGGCGCAGATAGCATACGTGACAGATCTGGGGTGGCGCACCGTCGCTGTGGATCTGGCAACCATGGAACAGGGGGCCGAGGCCTTCTTCTCCGTCGCGCAACTGGATCACACCCTGAGCGCCGACCAGAACCTGGTGATCCGGGTTGAAGAGGACGCCGACGTCGATCCGGCTCAGCTGGCCCAAGCAAGCGGCTCCTTCTACGCGGACCTCATCACCCTGGCACTGCACCACCACCCCAGTACTCGCATCGCCGTTCTGGGGGGAGACACCTCATCGTGGACGGTCACCTCCCTGCACCCCAGGCAAATCCGGGTCGCCGCGGACTTCGTTCAGGCCGGCCCCATCCTGTCCTTCACTGCCGACGCCGTCCCCACGTCCACCCCAATCCTCCTTAAAGGAGGCCAAGTGGGTAAACCCACCACCTTGTCCGATTTCTCAGTCTTCTAGTACCCCGGTTACCGACCGCGCCGTTCAAGGAGGAACATCATGCGCGCCATCATCAAGTCCGCCCCCGAACCCGGTTTCGAGTTCACCACCGACCAGCCGCGGGTGGCACCCGGCCCCAGCGATGTGCTGGTACAGATTCACAGCGCCTCGATCTGCGGAACTGACCGCGAGATCTACGACTGGACTGCGTCGGGCCAGGCATTCGGCCTGACCCTGCCCATTGTCCAGGGGCACGAGGGCTCCGGCACCGTCATCGAGGTCGGCAGCGCTGTCACCGGCATTGACGTGGGTGACCGCGTCGCCTTCGAGTCCCACGTCGTGTGCCAGGCTTGTCGACAGTGCCGGACCGGCCGAGCACAGTACTGCCCGCACACCCGGATTCTCGGAATGCACCTCGGCGGGGTCTTCGCTGAATTCGCGACCATCCCTGCGCACGCCTGCTTCCCACTGCCCGAGGCGATCTCCCTCGAATGCGGAGCACTCATGGAGTCCGCCGGCGTAGCCGCACACGCTATGCAGCGCACTGATTTCAAGGTTGCCGGTGCCACCGTCCTTGTTTCCGGCCTGGGGCCGGTGGGGCTGGCCGTCGGCGCTATGGCCGTCCGCCTGGGCGCTAAAGCCGTCTTCGGCAGCGAGGTCAACACCTACCGGCGCGAGTTCGCCGAATCCTTCGGAATCCGCGGCATCGACCCGTTACAAGGTGACTTGCGCGAGCTCGCCGGTGTGAACGGTTTCGATATCTCCTTCGAGGCGTCGGGCGCACGCGGAACCATTCCCGCTCTCATTGAAGCGGCATCAATCGACGGCACGGTCCTGACCATCGCGCACCCTGGTGAGGACATTCCCATCCCCGTCGCGCGGGATATCAATAAGCGAGGCGTCACCCTCAAGGGACTGTTCGGCCGCCGCATCTGGGAGTCCTGGATGCTCCTGGCGGACCTTCAACTCGACGGCATCATCGACCTTGAACGCTTCGTCACCCACAAGGTGCGCTTGGAGGACGTCGATAAGGCCATGGCCCTGCTGCGCGGGGAGGCTTGTAAGGTCCTCTTCCAGCCCTCCTTGTGACGCTCGGTCGTCTCGTTCAAAGGAGAATGACATGGCCGACTCCGCACAGTTACCGCCGATTCACTCGACTCCGCCGTCGTCTGCTCAAGCCGATCCTCCCAAGAAGGAGTGGATACAGCGCCTCAGTGTCATTCCGGGTGCTTTGATGATTGTCCCCCTACTGCTGGGGGCGCTCATTAACACGCTGTTCCCGAGTGCCCTGCTCATCGGCGGTTTCACCACCGGCCTGTTCAAGACCGGACTGCCCTCGATCCTGGGACTGTTCTTCTTCTGCATGGGCGCCCAGCTCGACTTCCGCACCACGCGTCCCACCCTGGAAAAGGGCGTATCCCTGCTCCTGGGCAAGGTCACCGCAGGCGTTACCGCGGGCATGCTGGTGGCCTTCCTGTCCCCCAGCGGCACCCTGTTGGGCCTGACCCCAATGGTCATCATCGCTGGCATGACGAACTCCAACGGGGCTCTGTACGCCGCTCTAACCGGGAGTTTCGGCAATAAGGTGGACCGCGGTTGCGCCGCCGTACTCGCTCTCAACGACGGCCCATTCATCACCATGCTGGCACTCGGGGTCGCCGGGTTGGCGAGTTTCCCGATCACGGACTTGGTGGCGATGATCGTCCCCCTCGTGCTCGGGTTCGCACTAGGCAACCTGTCCCCTACAGCCAGAGCCTTCCTCAAGCCCGGCGAAAGCCTGCTCATACCCTTCCTCGGTTTCCTCGTCGGTGCTTCGATCGACTTCCGGATCCTGTTCACCGCTGGCGCGCAGGGGCTGGTGTTGGGGCTGGCGACGATCGTATTGTCGGGGTGCGCGGGCATGCTCGCGCTTTGGCTCTACCACGTCGTGCACCGTCATCCCCACCGCACCCGCAACATCATCGGTGGTGCAGCCGAAGGCACGGTAGCGGGCAATGCCATTGCGACACCGGCAGCAATTGCTCTGGCCGACCCCACCTACGCCGCACTCACCGATCAGGCCACGGCCCAGATTGCTGCTGCGGTGGTATTCACCACTCTGCTGGTGCCCTTCACGGTCTCCTTCGTCGCAACCTGGCAAAAGCGGCGAGGAGTCGATCCAGCGGCAGAGCTCGAGCACTACCAAAGCGCCGGCAAGGTCGCCTAGACGACTCTCCCAGCACCTTTTCCACGGTCAGGGGTGGGGGCAGGCTGCTGCCTCCGCCCCTGATCATCGCCGAGCGCGGCGCGCGCTCCGGTCCCGGTACGCTATTCGGCGGTCTTGGTCGGGTGCACCGCCGACGAACGGCCCGCGTCTCGCCACGCGGCCACCGCTTGCGTCAGCTCGGCGAGCGCGGCCTCCACACGCGCGAACTCCGGTTCAGCTGCACCCGTAGAGTCGGGGGCTGAAGCGTTGATCTCCAGGTCGAAGGACGGGTGGTGCCATAGCTGGAAGGACTCCGCCAAGGCACCCTGTGTCGTGAAGGTGGCGCCCTTAACGCTGATGACCGGCTCGTTGGCGCTCACTCCGAGGGGCTCGAGCACGAACTCCGGCGGCAACACTGCCTTGATACGGCGGCGCCCACCGGACAGCTCTCGGCCGGTGGCGCGAATCAGCGCATGAAGCGAATGCCCCTCAAGATCCCTCATCGTCAACTCAGGCAGAACGGTGCACGGAATCCAATTTACGACGTACATGATGGGGCCGTCGTCGACTAGGCGAAGCCGGTGCGTCTGCCAGCAGTCGGTAGCAAAAGCCAGGCTCCGCACGCCGGCGGGCGCCGCGACTCGCTCCACGTTGAGGACCTTGGTGACAAGCACCTTGCCCTGAGCGCGCAGTTCCTCCGCCAATCCGCCCGCATGGGACACATTCCGCGTCACAGCTGACTGTTCGGACCCGATAACGACGGCGGACCGCCCGCGTTGCGTGCGCACGAGCCCCTCGGCAACCAGCGACGCCATCGCCTGACGAACCACCGAGCGAGAGACCCCGTAGAAGGTGGCGAGGCTGCCCTCCGCAGGCAGATCATCGCCCTTGCGCAGACGACCGTCAGCGATCTGAGAGGTGATATGGCTGGCGACCTGGTGGTGCAAAGGGACAGTGCTGGCCCGGTCGACGATTCCCGTTTGGTCACCCATCAAGCCCTCCCCTGTTGCATCCCTCGGCTCGATGACAGCATAGGCCGCGCGCCGCGCCGGCGTGTCAACAGACGCCGCTACCGTCGCGGCTCAGGCGCCCGGGCGCAGGAAGGGGTAGCCGACCGGGACCGGCATGTCTGCGGCGCGGGCCGGGGTCACGTCCACCGGGGGCTCGTGCCGGGCCGGCAGGGTGCGCGGCTTGAATGCCGGGCGCGCATCCTCGTAGGCGCGGATCTCATCCTCGTGGGTGAGGGTGAGCGAGATGTCGTCCAGGCCCTCCATGAGGGTCCAGCGCACGTAGTCGTCGATCTGGAAGACGGTGCGGAAGGAGCCCGCCTCGACGGTGCGCTGCTCCAGGTCCACGGTGATCTCGGTGCCGGGCTCGGCCTCGAGGATCTTCCACAGCTGCTCGGCATCCTCCTGGCTGATGACGCCGGCCACCAGTCCCTGCTTGCCGGCGTTGCCGCGGAAGATGTCGGCGAAGCGGGGGGCGAGCACCACCTTGAAGCCGTAGTCCTTGAGCGCCCACACGGCGTGCTCGCGGGAGGAACCGGTACCGAAGTCCGGCCCGGCCACCAGCACGCTGGCGCGCTTGTAGGCGTCCTGGTTGAGGATGAAGTCGGCTTCGTTGGCCCGCCAGGAGGCGAACAGGGCATCCTCGAATCCGGTTCGGGTGATGCGCTTGAGGTAGACGGCGGGGATGATCTGGTCGGTGTCGACGGCGCTGCGGCGCAGCGGGGCGCCGATGCCGGTGTGACGGATGAACTTCTCCATGGCGTGCTTCTTTCTCGGGCTGTCGACGGTACGGCTCAGGCGGCGGTGGGCTGGCCGGTGGGCAGGTCCGCGGGGGTGGACAGGGTGCCTCGCACCGCGGTGGCGGCGGCGACGACCGGGGACACCAGGTGGGTGCGCCCGCCCTTGCCCTGACGTCCCTCGAAGTTGCGGTTGGAGGTGGAGGCGGCGCGCTCGCCGGGGGCGAGCTGGTCGGGGTTCATGCCCAGGCACATGGAGCAGCCGGCGTTGCGCCATTCGGCGCCGAAGTCCTTGAACACCTGGTCCAGTCCCTCGGCCTCGGCCTGCAGGCGGATACGGGCGGAAGCGGGCACCACGAGCATGCGCAGTCCGGGGGCCTTGGTGCGGCCCTTGATGACCTCGGCGGCAGCGCGCAGGTCCTCGATGCGCCCGTTGGTGCACGAGCCGAGGAAGACGGTGTCGACCTTGATGTCGCGCAGCGGGGTCCCGGGCTTGAGATCCATGTACTCCAGGGCGCGTTCGGCGGCGCGACGGCGGGTCTCGTCGGCGATGTCCTCAGGGTCGGGGACGGCGGCGGAGATGGGCAGGCCCTGCCCGGGGTTGGTGCCCCAGGTGACGAAGGGCTCGATGTCGCGCGCCTGGAGGACGACCTCGGTGTCGAAGACCGCGTCGTCGTCGGTGCGCAGGGAGCTCCAGTAGGCGACGGCGGCGTCCCAGTCCTCCCCCTGGGGCGCGTGCGGGCGTCCCTTGAGGTAGTCGAAGGTGGTGGCATCGGGGGCGATCATGCCGGCCCGAGCGCCGGCCTCGATGCTCATATTGCAGATCGTCATGCGGGCCTCCATCGACAGCTGCTCGATGGCGCGGCCGCGGTACTCAATGACGTGCCCCTGGGCTCCGTTGGTGCCGATCTTCGCGATGATGGCGAGAATGATGTCCTTGGCGCCGCTTCCAGCGGGCAGGTCGCCGTCGATGCGCACGCTCATGGTTTTGAAGGGGGCCACCGGCAGGGTCTGGGTGGCCAGGACGTGCTCGACCTGGCTGGTGCCGATGCCGAAGGCGAGGGCCCCGAAGGCGCCGTGGGTGGAGGTGTGGGAGTCTCCGCACACCACGGTCATGCCCGGTTGGGTGAGCCCCAGCTGGGGGCCGACGGCGTGGACGATACCCTGGTCGGCGTCGCCGAGGGAGTGCAGGCGCACCCCGAACTCGGCGCAGTTGGCGCGCAGGGTCTCGATCTGGGTGCGGGAGGTGACATCGGCGATGGGCAGGTCGATGTCGAGGGTGGGGGTGTTGTGGTCCTCGGTGGCCAGGGTGAGGTCGGGGCGGCGAACCTTGCGTCCGGCCAAGCGCAGACCCTCGAAGGCCTGGGGGCTGGTGACCTCGTGCACGAGGTGGAGGTCGATGTAGAGCAGGTCGGGAGCTCCGTCGGTACCCGGCGTCACCACGTGGTCACGCCACACCTTCTGCGCCAGCGTCATTCCCATCGCTGCACTTCCTTTCCGGGGACGCATCCCAGGGGTTCCTGGGACATTCGGCCCGGGGATCATGCTCGGCTTGGATGGAAGCGGCAAACTCCGGGCGTTTTTCTGACTACACGCTACTTGAAGTCTCACCACTCGGAATGGCAGTATCAGATTATGGACAGTCTGGGTGACATCGAAAGCGGCAGCGGGGTTGGCGTCATCGACAAGGCGGCGCTGGTCATGAGCGCCCTGGAGGCGGGCCCGGCCACACTGGCACAACTGGTCTCCTCCACCCACCTGGCGCGCCCGACGGCGCACCGCATTGCGGTGGCGCTCGAGTTCCACCGGCTGCTCGCCCGCGACGCCCAGGGGCGGTTCATTCTCGGACCACGGCTCAACGAGCTCGCCTCGGCCGCCGGCGAGGACCACCTGCTGGCGGCGGCCGGGCCGGTGCTGGCCGCACTGCGGGACAAGACGCACGAGTCGGCCCAGCTCTACCGGCGCCAGGGGGATGTGCGGGTGTGCGTGGCCAACGCCGAACGCCCGATCGGCCTGCGCGACTCCATCCCGGTGGGCGCCACCATGTCCATGCAGGGCGGCTCCGGCGCACAGGTACTGCTGGCCTGGGAGGAGCCGGATCGGCTGCACCGCGGCCTGGTGGGGGCGCGCTTCAACGCCACGATGCTCTCCGCCGTCCGTCGACGCGGCTGGGCGCAGTCCGTGGGCGAGCGCGAGCCGGGCGTGGCGAGCGTCTCCGCGCCCGTGCGCGGGGCCAGCGGCAAGGTCATCGCCGCGGTATCCATCTCCGGCCCGATCGAGCGTATGGGCCGCCAGCCCGGCCGCGTGCACGGCCCCGTCGTCGCCGCGGCAGCGCGCCGCCTCTCCGAGGTGCTGCGCAACAACGACGAGGGCTGACCGCGCGGGCGCCGACGCTTCCTCAGCCGATGGCGCGCCGGTAGGCGGCCAGGTTCAGCTGCGTGACCTCGCTCCACACGGGCAGCGGGTCGACGCGCTCATTGTGCTCACAGATGCGCGCCAGTAGCTCGGGCTGCTCCAGCAGGCGGGCCAGCGCCTGGGCGAGGCCGGCGTCGTCGTCGCCCAGCAGCCCGTCCACGCCGTCGGTAATGAAGTCGGTGACGCCGGAGGTGCGCAGCGCCACGATCGCCAGCCCGGCCGAGCGCGCCTCGAGGACGCTGATCCCGAAGGAATCCGCCGGCGAGGTCTGCAGGTAAATGTCGGCCTGGGTGAAGGCCCGCGCCAGTTCGGGGCGGCCGACTCGACCCACGAGGGTGATCCGCTCGGCCATGCCGGAGTCGGCCACCTCCTGCGCGAGCTTGTCGCGCAGCGGGCCGTCCCCGTACATGTCCAGCACGGCGTCGGCCCCGGTTTGGCGGACCGCGGCGGCGAAGGCGCGCACCACCTGCAGCGGGCGCTTGCGCTCGATCCACCGCAGGGAAGCGACCACGCGCAGCGGACGCTCGGCCCGGGCGGCCGGGTCTGGGCGAGGCAGGCGCCAGTCCTCCACGGTGATCCCGTTGGGCAGGACGGTGACCGGGCTGCGCGCTCCGGCCTGTTCGACCTGGGTGGCCAGCATGGAGGACACGGCGGTCAGGTCCGCCCCGTCCTGCTGCCAGATGCGCACGGGGCTTGCGGCTCCGAGCGCGCCGCAGGCGGTTGCCCAGCCGCCGAGCACGCAGTGGAAGGTGATCGTCAGGGGCAGTCCCGCCCGCCTGGCGGCGCCAATGCCGGACCAGGCGAAAGGCGAGACCACGCCGACGTGGGCGTGGACGACGTCGGGGCGCAGCTGCTTCATGAGTGCGGTCAACTCGCGCCCTGCGCGCGGATGCAGGGGCAGCTCGCCGGGCAGACGCACGGTGGTGCGGTAGACCGGGAACCCGTCGGGGCGCTCTACGCTGCGTCCGCGCGCGGCGCCGACGGGGGTGGCGGTGACGACGGCGGGCTCGTGGCCGGCCGCTAGCAGGTTCCGGGCGAGATCCTGAACCTGCGTCTCAATACCGCCCAGCCTGGGCGCGTAGCAGTCGGAGACGATGAGGACGCGCATGGACGCCAGTGTGCCATGCGCGCCCGGCGCCGCAGCGGCAGCAGCGCCGAGACCCCGCAGGTCAGGCGCTTGTGGATGCGGGAGACGATTCCGGGTCCTGCGGGACGGGCGCGTCCTGACAGGCGGCCTTGGCGGCGCGCAGTTCGGCGATGGCGGCCTCGAAGTCCTCCAGCGAGTTGAAGTCGGAGTAGACCGAGGCGAAGCGCAGGTAGGCGACCTCGTCGAGTTCACGCAGCGGATCCAGGATGGCCAGGCCGACCTCGCGAGAGTCGACGATGGCATGACCGGTGGCGCGAATCTTCTCCTCGACTTTGTGGGCCAGTAGCGCGAGCTCTTTGTCACCGACCTGCCGCCCCTTGCAAGCACGCCGCACGCCGCCGATGACCTTGTCACGTGAGAAGGGCTCAATGGCGCCCGAGCTCTTGCGCACCGACAGACTGGCCGCCTCAATGGTGGTGAAGCGGCGCCCGCACTTGATGCATTGACGACGACGACGGATCGCCGTGCCGTCCTCAGAGGTGCGCGAGTCGACGACGCGCGACCCGTTGTGCTGGCAGAAAGGACAGCGCACGCCCGGCTCCTTCCGGTTCTCCTCACCGTACTGACAGTTCGGAGATTATGCGTGCACTGCACCACTCCGCAAGCGATTCGGCGCCATAGTGGCGCCGCCGCCGCGGGGATAGGGCTACTGCCGACGCTCAGCCCGCCGGAACGATGAGCGTCTGCCCCGCCTGCAGCGTCGAGGTGGTCAGATCGTTGAGGTCGACGATCTGCGCCATGGTGTCGGCGACGTCCCCGGCACCGGTCGCCACGGCAATGTCCCACAGGGACTCGCCGGGCCGCACGGTGGCGGTGGTGGTCTCCACCGGCGCAGAGTCGAAGCCGGAGGCAACGATCCCGCCGGCGAGGGCTAGGACCACAGCGAACACGAGGGCGCCGACGACGAGCAGGCGGCGCATGGCGGCGGGCAGGGCCGGCGCAGTGCTGCGCGCGGGAGCCGAGACGGACGCAGCCGCTACCGCAGCGGCGCGAACCTGGCGCTGACGCCGGGCTCGGACGGCCGGATGGGTGGGAGCAAGCTCTTCCAGGGGCTGGCGCCGTCCCTCCAACGCTCCGGAGGCGCCGCCTGCCGGCGCCGGGCGCGCGACCTCCGCGGAGCGCTTCGCCTGCTCGGGACGGATCCGACGCGGGGCATGTGGGCGCCGCGTCAGCTCCAGCGGCAGGGCGTCGGGCGCAGCAGCGGGCGCGGCGGCGCCTCCGGTCACGAGGCGCAGGTGGGGGCGCTGCGGGGTGCTTTGGACAGCAGCTGCATCTACATCCGCAACGGCGCGGACCGCGGCAGATCCGGGAACGCTGCGCAGCGGGGCGCGAGTCTGCCCCTGCTCGCTGGGGACCAGCCGAAGACGGGGCGGCAGTGGAGCGGCGAGAGCACTCATGGAAGCCTCCTAGAACACACGTTCGACGAACGTCTGTTCGATAGATTAGCGGTTGGCGTCCGACACGTCTAGAGCGTTTTCGAACACATGTTTGAACACCTGGACGATCGGCCGTAGTCTTGACGGGTCAAGACCATCACGGGCCACCGACATGAATTCGGGCTCCTTAACCGGCCACCCGGCCGTCGGGAGTCCGGGAATGAGGGACAGGCGATGAGCGCAACCACCCGTCCGGACGACCACCTCAGCGCGGATGCCGCTGCGGCGATTCCCGCAACGCCCCCGGAGGACCACTCGCTTGAGGAGTCCCTGCACTCCTTGGACGCGCGCGCCCGCGCGGTGTACGAGTCCGTATGCGAGGCGGTCGCCTCTCACGGCTATCCACCTTCGATGCGGGAGATCGGTGCCCGGGTGGGGCTGACCAGCCCGTCGTCGGTCAAACACCAGCTCGACAAGCTCGAACGCCTGGGACTGGTCCGCCGCGACCCCAACCGTCCACGTGCTCTGGAGGTCACCGCACCCACGCCCGCCGCCGTCGCACACCCGGCCGAGCCCGCCGAGGCCTCCCCCGACGTGCCAGAGCCATCGCTGCCGGTGCTACCCGGAATTGGCGAGGGCGAGGCGGTGGCGGTGCCGCTCGTGGGCCGGATCGCCGCCGGCTCCCCCATCCTGGCCGAGCAGGAGGTTGAGGATGTGCTGGCACTCCCCCGGCGGCTGACCGGAGACGGGGAGCTGTTCATGCTGGAGGTCCACGGCGACTCCATGATCGACGCGGCGATCTGCGACGGGGACTGGGTGGTAGTACGCGCCCAGGCGGATGCCGACAACGGCGATGTGGTGGCCGCAATGGTCGACGACGTCGATGGCGCCTCCGCCACGGTTAAGGTGCTCTCCCGCAAGGACGGCCACCAGTGGCTGCTGCCGCGCAACCCCGATTACGCCCCCATCCCCGGCGATGAGGCGACGATTATGGGCAAGGTCGTCACCGTCCTGCGCGCCCTGTAGTCTCCCCCGCCGCCCAGAAGCGCCTGGTGTCAAAGAGCCAGCGCAACCACGCCCGGCTCCGCACGTGCCCGGCTCGGCACGTGCCTGCCCGGCTCTGCACGCATCCCAACGCCTACCATCGAAACCGGCACTAATAACGTACCGAGACCGGCACTTGTAACGTACCGAGACCGGCACTAATGACATGCCGAAACCGGTCGATATGACGAGGCGGGTACCGCTGCGGCTCAACGTTGACAGCGCTCGGGGCATCGGCCGAGCCGAAAACCGACAAGAAGCTCATCACCCCAACGCCCGCGACGTCCAGGCATCGACTGTGCATGTGGCTGCCTGCTGGGCGTTCTCAATGCGGCACGACACTCGTCTGCGGGGTCTGCAGCGGGGACGCTGTTCGGGCGTGTTCTGGCAGGAGTTCGAACACGACCCGAATCCGGCCCCGCAGCGCCGACACGCGCCGACCGCCACAACCACATCGACCGGTTTCGGCACGTTACTTGTGCCGGTTTGGGCACGTTATTAGTGCCGGTTTCGGTGACAGCATGCCACGCGCCAGCCAGCACGCCCCGCGTCGCGGCGTCACGCCTTGCCCCGCGTCGTCATGCCTCGCCACGCCTTGCCCCGCGTCGCGGCGCCTCGCCCCGTCACGCCTCGCCCTGCGTCGCCCTATCTCGCACTACACCGGCCCACGGCGGCGCAGGACAGCCGCACTCCCCTGGGATTCAATCATCTCGGCATGCGGATGGGCCGGCCCCAGTAGGGTCGGCCCATCCGTGGTGTGTGCGCCGTCGAGGCCGCGCGTGGCTGCACTCGCCGGATCAGTAGCCGAG
>NZ_JAWDJJ010000171.1:0-13794 GCF_032465695.1 Actinomyces sp. MRS3W | reverse complement strand
ACCCCACCCCCAACAAGAAGGGCAGGGCCCCACCCGCAGCCACCAGGACGCAACACACGCCCCAACAACCACAAGCAGGATGCCTGTTCGCTCCGGCCAGCAAAAATGCTCCTTAGAAAGGAGGTGATCCAGCCGCACCTTCCGGTACGGCTACCTTGTTACGACTTCGTCCCAATCACCAGCCCCGCCTTCGACCGCTCCCCGTAGGGCCACGGGCTTCGGGCGTCACCGGCTTTCATGACGTGACGGGCGGTGTGTACAAGGCCCGAGAACGTATTCACCGCGGCGTTGCTGATCCGCGATTACTAGCGACTCCAACTTCACGGTGCCGAGTTGCAGGCACCGATCCGAACTGAGACCGGCTTTAAGGGATTCGCTCCACCTCACGGCATCGCAACCCACTGTACCGGCCATTGTAGCATGCGTGAAGCCCAAGACATAAGGGGCATGATGATTTGACGTCATCCCCACCTTCCTCCGAGTTCACCCCGGCAGTCTCCCGCGAGTCCCCGCCATAACGCGCTGGCAACACGGGACAAGGGTTGCGCTCGTTGCGGGACTTAACCCAACATCTCACGACACGAGCTGACGACAACCATGCACCACCTGCAGGCCAGCCCAAACCACAAAAAGCAGCAAGGGAACCACCGTCTCCGGCAGCAACCAGCCCATGTCAAGCCTTGGTAAGGTTCTTCGCGTTGCATCGAATTAATCCGCATGCTCCGCCGCTTGTGCGGGCCCCCGTCAATTCCTTTGAGTTTTAGCCTTGCGGCCGTACTCCCCAGGCGGGGCACTTAACGCGTTAGCTACGGCGCGGAAACCCCGGAAAAGGGCCCCCACACCCAGTGCCCAACGTTTACAGCGTGGACTACCAGGGTATCTAATCCTGTTCGCTCCCCACGCTTTCGCTCCTCAGCGTCAGCGACGGCCCAGAGACCCGCCTTCGCCACCGGTGTTCCTCCTGATATCTGCGCATTCCACCGCTACACCAGGAGTTCCAGTCTCCCCTACCGCGCTCAAGCCAGCCCGTACCCACCGCAAGCCCCCAGTTAAGCCAGAGGATTTCACGGCAGACGCGACCAGCCGCCTACAAGCCCTTTACGCCCAGTAATTCCGGACAACGCTCGCGCCCTACGTATTACCGCGGCTGCTGGCACGTAGTTAGCCGGCGCTTCCTACCCCGGCTACCGTCAACCCACCCACAAACGAGGCAGGCCTTCACCACCGGAGAAAGAGGTTCACAACCCGAAGGCCTCCATCCCTCACGCGACGTCGCTGCATCAGGCTTCCGCCCATTGTGCAATATTCCCCACTGCTGCCTCCCGCAGGAGTCTGGGCCGTATCTCAGTCCCAGTGTGGCCGTCCACCCTCTCAGGCCGGCTACCCGTCAAAGCCTTGGTAAGCCATCACCCCACCAACAAGCTGATAAGCCGCGAGCCCATCCCCCACCAGAACAACAAAAGTTGAACCTATACCAACCCACCCATGCAGGCAGGCCAGACCACCCCGTATTAGCCGCCCTTTCAAGCAGTTATCCAGGAGAAGAGGGCAGGTTACTCACGTGATACTCACCCGTTCGCCACTAACCAACCCCAGAAAAAACCAGAGCCAGCCCGTTCGACTTGCATGTGTTAAGCACGCCGCCAGCGTTCATCCTGAGCCAGGATCAAACTCTCCAAAAAAACAAAACAAAAACCCAAAAAAAAACAAAACACCAACCAAAACAAACAAACACGACACACTATCGAGATCCCAAACAACACACCCACAAGAGTCCGACGGTCGCTTTCGCGCTCCATCGCAGCCCCTCAAGGCACCGGAGTAGATTAGCCGGACTTTCGAGGATCAGTCAAGCTCGGAATTGGTGATCCCGATCTCTTAGGAGACCCGCGCTGCCGCCTTCGGCGTCAGCCGTCCTTATCTACTTCGACTGCCGCTCTGACCCGGAAGTCATCGCCGCAGCGGGGAGTACTTTAGGCACAGCCCCTCCCGGAGCGTCAAACCGTGCGGCGGTGATCTGCACCACCGCTTGTTCCCGCGCCTCGTAGCGCCCCTTCCCTCGCCACACTGGCCGTTCCCGGTGTACCGCGGGCCCGCACGGCGCTGTGAGGGTCAGCCTCCGTGATCACCTGTGCCTAGAAGGAACTCCCACTCGTACCGGATGAGGTTGTCGTCGAAGTCGAACACGTCCAGCGAACGCTCGCCAGCGTCGTTCACCAATACCGCAACGATCCGGCCTTGATGGGGATCGCTCAGCGTCTCGACGCATCGGAACCTCACCGACACATCTTGATAAGCAGCTCTGATCGCACGCAGGTACTCCTCACGGCCGATCCTTCTGTGCGCTTGGCCATGGTTATACAGGGTCCACTCAACGTCCGGATGCAGAAAACTCGCGTAAGCACGCCAGTCCCGGGCGTTCTCAGCCGCGAAGAACCGCGCCAGAACGCACTCGAGTTCACCATCCGACGAGGCCTTCATGTCCCAATGGTACAGATGAAACATCGGATGCCCGGGCCCAACCCGAGGACGTCGTACCGACCTCGAGTCCGCACTGCTTCCATCCGCCGCCGCGGAGCGCTTCTTTCCGCATTCGAGTTGTCAGTGGTCTTGTGTGTGGGACCGGTTTTCTTTGAGGTGTGCGGGCACCCGTGCCTACAAGCTCCGGGAACTCCTAACCGAACAAGACGAGCTGTTCGCCGGCCCAAGAGAGCAGCCTTCGAACACGCGGGGGCGGCCCGCGGGCACGCAGGGTAGCCGCCGAGAACGCTCCTGCACCGGCCAGAACGCGCGTCTGGAGAGCTGCTGGGCGGCTCCCGCGCGTCCTGGAGGCCTACCCCGCGTGCTCAAGTCACCCGAACCCCGCCCGCACCGGACGACCAACCGGGTCCGGGTACCGACAAGGGGACGGCGAAGCCCCGGCACATACTCGACGACAACCAGACTCCAGCTACCGTCAGGAAACACAGCAAAACCCACGGCACGTGCTCACCGGAAAACAGCCTAACGACAACAGCCCCACCCACACCCTGCCACATACCGAACACAACACATATCAGCTCCAACAACCCGCGCACTCGCTGCCATTGCTTGCGCGGACCCAACACGCGTCGATATTCTCCTAAGCCCCGGCAGCGAGGCGTTCAGACTCGACCAGTGCGCAGGCATTGACCAGCCGGGCAGGTCCAGGAGCTTACGTGGACACTCGCACAATCCTCGAGGTCATCGGATGGATCGGTTCCGGTCTCGTGGTTATCTCCCTCATGGTGGCGCGTCAACGCACCTTCCGCTCCCTCAACCTCACCGGGTCGCTCATTGCCACGGCCTACAACCTGGTGCTGGGAGTCTGGCCGGCGGTTGGCATGAACGCCACGATCGCACTCATCGATCTGTACTGGCTCATACGCCTGCGCCGCGCCGACGCATCGTCTCCCGCGTTCGAGGCCGAGCGCGTCGAGCCGTCCTCCCGCGCGCCCCTCGGTTCCCGCTGAGCGTTCCTCACCGGCACAGGGAGGGATCCTTCTGTGCGTCCGGGCCCATCGCCATCGTCCCCTGAGCGTTACGACAAAACGCCCCGCCCGAACCGGGCGGGGCGTACAGCCGAATCATTATCTGGTGGAGCTAGGGGGATTCGAACCCCCGACCTTCTCATTGCGAACGAGACGCGCTACCAACTGCGCCATAGCCCCATGGACGCTGCCGATCGTAGCACCCGGACTGCGGGCACCCGCAAGTTGCCTCGCAGTGAGTCACAACACCGGCCTACCGACCGACGCCGGGATAGTGGTTCCCGCAACTGCCCCGATCGCGCCGGCATCCCCGCCCGTCGACAGCGTCTTGTCCTGGCCTCTCAGGCACCCGCAGCGCGGCGCCGTTCCAGCACTGCTTCCAGATCGATGGGGTGGAAGACCGGCTCATCGGAACCCGCCTCGACGCCGGACGTCGCGTAGCTGTGCACGTTGCGGGGACGCTCGGGAACCGGAGCCGAATCGAAGGACTCCTCCGCCGGCACCTCATACGTGCGCCGGGGAGCCCGTGCGGCGAGGGTATAGGTCGGTGCGGGCACGCTCACCGGGTGCCACCCCTGTGGTGGAGTCGTCGGAGTCTTCTCGTCCCGCGTCGCGGTGGTGCCAGAGGCGTCGTCGGCCACCGTATCCGCCGCAGAGGCCGCGGCCGGGGCTTCAGGCAGGTACGCCGTCTCGCCGACTTCGGCGGCCGCCGACGCGTCGGCGGCCTCCTCGCCGTCACGAACCGCATGCCCCTTGACGGGCATCATGTCCCCGGCCTCCGCCTGTACACGTGCGTCGTCGTCGGCGCGGGCAGTCTGCTCAGCGGGCATGGACTGCAGCGTCTGCTCCCCTCCCGCGGCGGTTCCCGAGGAGACGGTCCGAGCCTGGGAGGTTTCGCCGGCCTCCCGTGCCGTGGTCGGCATCGGCTCCGCAGACGCCGTGGCCTGCGCGCCGGGGCTTGCGGAGTGGCCGGTTAGCGCAGTCAGCTCCCGCTCGAGGGCGGCGATGCGCCGACGCTCGCGCCGATCGGAGGCTGCAGAGGCGCGGGCCGCCCGTCGTCCGGCGACGGCGGAGGCGCACAGCAATGCCGCGGGCAGCGCAACCGGCCACCACGGCAGCACGGTGACTGCGGCCAGGACGACGGTACCGAGGGTGACGCCGAGCAGAATGAGCGCGACCGTGGCGCGGTGAGAGGCGGCGACACGGCGCCGCTCGCGGTTCTGCTCATGTGCGCGACGAACGCGCACGAGCTCGCGCTCCTTGCGCAGCGCACGCACGTTCCTGACTTCGGGCCTGTTCATCGCCCTCACCTCCGGTCGGCGTCGAAAGATCATGATGTGTCCGCCACCGCCGCAGGTCTCCTCCGCGGAGGTTGCTCTCCCGGTGGCGAGAAGCCTCAACCCCGAGGAATAACGATCCTCCGCATGAGACATGCCCAGCGCCTCACGACGCCCGACCAGGAACGGCAGTAGGTACACGGCGAGAATCGTGACGAGTGCGACCAGCGCCCAGGTTTCGATTCCCACACCTCAACCGTAAAGGGGAGAGCTTGCCGAATTCGGGCATGGGCGCGGCGTGTTGGCAGGCATTTTGGAGGGCATGACATCCGCACTATGAGCGGCAATTCCGCCAGTGCGCACCTCCTTCGTCTCTCTAATCCCATTCCTCACATACGTCCCAGTTTTTTCACAAATCCGCCCGTCCGTGCCGCCTCCTCAGCAACGACGGCGAAGGTCACGTGATCCGCCCAGGCGCCGTTTATGTGCATGAGCCCCCGACGCAGCCCCTCCTCGCGCAGTCCCAGGCGCCGACACAGTGCCAAGCTGCGCGCATTCTCCGGCCTGACGTCGATCTCCACGCGATGCAGCCCCACGCTCTCGCCCAGCAAGTGGTCCAGCACCATGGCCACCGCGAGCGTCATGATCCCGCGGCCCTCCCACGGAGCACCGATCCAGTACCCCACGCTCGCACATTCGAGCGCGCCCCAGCGGATGGAGGACACCGACACCTGCCCCGCCAACACGCCGTCGACCTCCAGAACGAAGGGCATCGCCTCGCCGCGTCGAGCCAGGCGGTTCTGGGCACGCACATATTCCGAGAAACTGCCCAGCTCGTCGGGGCTGCCGGGCGGAAGCGTCGCTTCCCAAGGGGTCAACCGGGCGTCGTCGGCGAGGCGCAGTCGGCGCCAGACCGCTTCATCACTGCTGCGGATGGGGCGCAGCACCACCGAGCTCGGCCCCCGCGCCAATCCACGCTGGCTCACCGCGGTGGTGGCCAGCACGACCGGCCATTGAAATCGACGTCTGCCCCGGCGAGCGAAGGGGCCCAGAATGTTCACGCGGGCCAGTGCTCCCGGTGTGCGCGGCTCAGGCATCAAGCAGCAGACAGTGCAGCGTGTCGCCGGAGATGACCGTCTGCGTGTCCTCGGGTACGACGGCGATCGCATTAGCGCGCGCCAACGCCAGCAGACGCGTGCTGCCGGGCTGCGCCGTCGGCTCCGCGGAGTATCCGCGTGCAGGCGACCCCGTCAGATGCACGGGCACGAACTGCCGCTTGCGCGCCGGGGAATGCCACCCCGCCGACATCGTTGCGGGTACGGACGCGCGATGCAGGTCCTGCCACCCGGCGATTTGCCGGAGCACCGGGCGGATGAAGGTCTCGAAGGCGATCTGCGCGCTGACCGGGTCGCCCGGAAGGCAGAAGATCGGGGTGTCCTCGATCATGCCCACTCCCAGTTGCCGCCCGGGAGACATGGCGACGGCGTCGAAGCGGACCGTCCCCAGCGGTGCCAGCACATCCTTGACGGTGTCTCCCTGCCCGACACTCAACCCACCGGTGGTGATAAGCACATCGGCACGCACCAGTTGATCCTCAATCGTCTCCGCCAGCGCTCCTAGCTCATCGGGCACCGCCGCGACCCGGAAGGCCTGGCCGCCGGCATCGGTGACGGCGCAGGCGAGCGCGTGCCCATTGGCGTCGAAGACATCCCCCGCCTCCCGGGTGTCATCGGGCTCCACCAGCTCATCGCCAATAGACACGATGACAACGCGAGGCGCGGGGTGGACCTTGACGCGGTAACGACCAATCCCCGCCAACAGTGCGATGTGACGCGCCGAGATGCGTGAGCCCTGTGGCAGAACCGTCGTGCCTGCCTGCACATCCTCGGCGCGACGGCGCACGTTCTCCCCGGCCGTGACCGTCGCGCGCACCTCAACCCGCGACTCGCCACGATTTGTATCTGTCCACGGCACCACGGCGTCGGCCCCCAGTGGCAGTGGCGCGCCCGAATCAATGAGAATGGCCGCTCCCGGGACCAGCCGGGTGGGCCGCATATCCCCGGCACGGACCGCATCCATCACGTCCAGGACGACGGCGGTGTCCGGTCCGGCGTCAGCGACGTCGGCAGCGGCGACGGCGTATCCATCCAGTCCGGCCAGGTCCACGGCCGGCAGGTCAATGTCAGCGACGACGTCCTCCGCCAGGACACAGCCCACCGCGTCCAGGAGGACCAGGTCCAGGGGGGCCGCGGCCTGGGCAATGTCGAGACAGGCCGCCAGGTGCTCGGCGACGGTGCGCATAAGGGTCCAGTCCTCCTCCTGCCCGAATCTCACGGCCCGGGCGTATCGGCTACAGGCTACCGGGCGATACCGCCTCGCTCACCATCAACCCGCTCGCGTTCCCCTAAGCGGACCTGACCGGGGAGTACTCCCCACACCGTCTCCGGCATCAACTCACCGCTGGGGCTCCTCACCTGCGACAATGCCACCATGAGCACCGAGGCACACGTCCTGCCCGACACCAGTTCACTGGCGGTCAGCGATGCCAAGGAACAGCTGCGCCGAGTCCTGCGGGAGCGCCGTTCCACCCACCACCGTCACCCCGAGCATGGGCACAACTCGACCTGCGAGATGCTCACCAGCCACATTCTTCAGGCCATCGCCGGCATGAACACGGTGGCGGCCTATGTGTCGGTCGGCCACGAGCCCTGCACACGGCTGCTCCTTGAGCACCTGGAGCAGCTGGAGGTGAACGTCCTGCTGCCCGTGCTCGGGCCGCACCTGTCCCGTTCCTGGGGCCGTTTCCACGGCATCGCCGACTTGGCCGAGCGTTCCCCCGGCCGTCCCCCCGAGCCGAGCGGCGACGTGTTGCCCGACACCGCCGTCGCCGACGCTGAGGCCCTCATTATCCCGGCGCTCGCCGTCGATCGCTCGGGGCACCGGCTCGGCCAGGGTGGTGGCTGGTATGACCGCGTGCTCCCGCTGCGCGCAGCGGACACGCCGGTCTTCGCGGTCGTACACGACGACGAATTGGTGGCGGGTCCGCTACCGACGGAGGCGCACGATGCCCGCGTCGACGCCGTCATCACTCCCGACGAGTGGTTCTTGTTGGAGGGATCGGCCTTCGCGAACGGTCCGCACGAACTCGCCTAGTCTCATCTAGTACCGATCCCTTCACCGAAACCGACACATCATTAGTGCCGGTTTCGGGGAGGGGTTGTCGTCCACAGGGGCGGTGAGCGGCACCCCCGCGACGCAGCCGTCCACAGGCTGCAGTATCCGGGGATGCGCCTGATGGCACCACGTGCCAGTTTGGCCCTATGTCTCTTCTGCATCGCCACGCGAACCGCAACCGCCGTACCAAGTCCTCACCGCGTTCGGGCCAACGTCGGCTGCCGCGTCCCTCGCTGCTGCTGTGGCGGCAGCGCCATCTGGTGGTCGCCGTCTGTCTGGGTGCCGCCGTCATGGCCGCCCTGGGTGTGCTCCGGCCGGCTCCGGAGGGAATGCAGGAGGTGGTCGTCATCGCCAGACCGGTCAACGCCGGCGCTGTGCTCACCGACGCGGATATTGAGGTACGTGCGGTCCCGCAGTCTGCACTTCCAGCGGAGGGCCTGGCCGACTCCGACGTCGTGGGGAGCCGGGCCGCTATCACGCTGGAGGAGGGCACCGTGCTCACCACCTCGATGACGAGCGCGTCCCTGGCCGCAACCCTCACGCCCGCGGAGCGACTCGTGCAGGTGCCCATCAACGTCGGCGCCGAGCTGGCCGAACCGGGGGCGCGGGTCGACATCGTGGCGGAACGGAGCGCCGCGACCACCGGAACCGATGCGGGCAGCGCCGCCGTCATCTGCAGCGGCGCTCGAGTGGTGCTCACGCAAGAGGAAGGCGAGAACAGCGGATGGATATCCCAGACGAAGGTCACACTCGTGACCCTTGCCGTTCCCGCTGTAGACGCTAGTCTAATTGTTGGCGCGGCCACGAATGGTGCGCTCGGCATTGTGCTGAGCCCATGACGACGCCCGCCTTCAGCCATGCGGTCGCGGCTCGTCCCAGAGCGGTCGGCCCGATCCCCGCCCCGACTTCCGCGAGCGGCCTGCCTGCGCCCTCGCGTCGCAACGAAAGGTTCCCCATGATTAAGGGATTCAAGGAGTTCATCGCCCAGGGCAACGTCCTGGAGCTGGCCGTCGCCGTCATTATCGGTGGCGCCTTCGCCCCCATCGTCCAGGCCATCACCAACGTCATTATGGGCATCATCGGCGCCCTGGTGGGCAAGCCGAACTTCGACTCGGTGCTGCAGTTCTCTATCAACGGCTCCGACCCGATCCAGCCGGGCACCATCATCACCGCCGCTGTCAACTTCCTGCTCGTCGCCGCCGCGGTGTACTTCTGCATCGTCGCACCGATGAACAGGCTCAACGCGCGCCTGAAGAAGGAAGAGGAGGAGGCAGCCGAGCCCACCGACGTCGAGCTGCTCACCGAGATCCGCGACCTGCTCAAGCAGCAGTCCTGACCTCCTGCCCCCGCCGCCTCAGCTCTGACAGCTGCTGGAGCTGAGGCGGCACCCAGTGGCGTCCGCCTCCGGCGGGCGCCACTTCGTTATGGGGTGATCCGGCGTCAGGCGTAGGACCTAAGACGTATTCACCCCGGCTGCCGGGCCCCACCTCTCACGGCTCAACCCCAATGAGGCGGTACGTCACGCAGCAGCCGAGCGTCATTGGCGTGCTCGGCAGCGGACTCGCGTCCCAACACGCCGCCATCGTGGGAGCGCGCGTCGGTAAGCGCGTCAAGCTGCCGGCGCCGCGCCGCCTCCGCCTGTGCCTGAGGCGCCTCGCCCCGGGCGACACGGGCCTGGTCCTGTGGTGACAAGGCGACGGCGCGTCGTCTACCGCCCCGCCGCTTTCCATCGTCCGCCGCACAAGCTTTACTCATCGGTCAACCACCGTCGCTCAGCGCGTTCGCCGCACCGCATGGGCCAGCACCGCGTCAATTCCGGAGCCGTGCCGACTCAGCGCCAGCGCGTGACGCAGTTCCTCGACCTCCTCGGCCTCGGTGCGCTGGACGCCGTCGGAGCGGATCCAGGCGACGAGCTCGTCGAGCTGGTCGTCGGAGTAGGCCTGCAGCGGCAAGCCCTGCGCAATCGGTGGGCGAATCGCGCGCGCGGACACATTCGCCTCACGCGTCTGGGCCGGCTCGGCCTGCGAGGCGGACCGCGCAGGTGATATCACCTCGGCGTCCTCCACCCGCTCTGGCAGGGCCGCGATGGTGGGAGGCGCTGCCTCGGTGCGGGAGGCAAGCACCGACAGCACCTGTGCCTCAATCTTCTGCGCTTCCGCCTCAACATCGACGAACACCCCAGGCGAGTAGGCCATATGCACACGCCAGCCGCGCTGCTGCAAGCGCTCGACCCAGTGCCGGTCCCGCCGCCGCAGGCTTGGCTCGGCCACGTATTGCGCATCATCGGTGAGCACGGCGACGAGCAACTCCCCGGGAAGGTCCGGGTGGCCGATGGCCAAGGGGATGCGCACGCCCCCCTCAATGCCGTAACGGGGCACCACGACCAGACCCTTGCGCCACAGGTGCTCGGCAAGCTCGACGAGCAACCGATCGGGCGCGGTCTCCTCCTGCTGGGCGTACTGGCCCCCCTCATCGGCGGCATGCGCCAGCACCTCGCGCAGCAATCGCGCGCCCGGGGCATGCAAACGATCGGCGTCGATATCCTCCGGCCCCAGACAGGACACGACCCGGGTGGCGCCTCGTGAAGCGCACAGTGCGTCAACCAGACCAACCATGCCGCCAACGTCGCTGACTTCGCCGAAGCTGTGAATGGTGCGCCCGTGCGGAGTCTTGGCGTACCCGACGGAGATGATGATGCGGTCGCGACGCAGGGAGCGCGCCTCGCTCAGGTCGACGACGACGAAGGGCTCGGATACCCCCATCTCGAAGTAGTCGGCCAGTGCCGGTGAACCGGTGACGGCAGCCGTGGTGGCACGGCGGATCTCCTCCGCGTGGCGCGAATTCAGGGCGATGACCCCGAGAGACTGCTCGGGGTGAGTGAGGGCATGGTCGATGACGAGGTCGACCACACGCCCCACCTCCGCGGGCACCGACTCGACCGCAGTGCGGCCGGGGGCGGGCATGCCGCGACCATCAACCAATTCCAAGGACAGACGGGACCTGCCCGGTGGCGCCGGGATCGCCTCGACGACGTCGTCGTAACCGTTGGCGGCGAGGAAGGCGGCTATCTCCGCATCGAGCGTGTTGCGGCCCGTCGGCAGCGTCACCCGCGGCAAGAACGGCCCCAACTCGGACGCCAGCCCGGAGGTGGACCGCCTCGGGTCGCCGACGACGAGAACCTGCTCGGCGCGCACGAAGGCCGGCATCACCTGGGAAACCGGCACGTGGGCAGAGGCGTCGAGGATAGCCAGGTCGATGACCGCGTCGGCGGCGAAGACCTGCGGGACGAGCGTGGGCGGGACGATCCACACCGGCTTAGCGACCAGGGCAACCGGATGTGCGGCGATCACGTCACGCAGCGGCACCCCGTCCTCGAGGGACAGGGCACGGTACAGGCTGCGCGCGGCATCCTTATCAGCCTCAATGGCCTCCCGCACCCGGCGGGCGCAGGCCTGCGCGACCGGTCCGGCCAGGGAGTCGGCCTGAGACGCGTCGAGCTCTCGCAGGGAGACCGCCAGGTCGCTCAGGGCGTCGGCATCAAGACCGCCCAGGTCGGGGTCATCGTGCATGATTTGTGTCAGCAAAGAAGACCACCAGCAGTAGGTGAGCTCGTCGTCAAGTTGGTCGGAGTCGACCTGCCGCGCAGCCAGGTCGTCGAACAGCGCAGTGAGTCCCAAGTCGTCCAGCGCCGTAGCCACCCGGTTGATCTCCGGGAGCTTATGGACGGTCACGTCGTCGGCGGCCAGTACCTGCGCGCGCTCCAACAGTTCGGCAAGCGGCAGCTCCATGAGCGGCGTGTCGGTGCCCGCTCCGATCACCGGCTGCAGGGCGGCGACGGCGTCGCGGGCCCGAGCGGCTACGCGCTGCATCTCATCCAATCCCTGCGGCAGGTGGGGCCAGCCGCCGTCGGGGTCGTAGCGGCGCCACACCTCGCGACGCTGCTGCACCTTGACCAGTTCCCCGTGCAGATCGGCGACCTCACGGCCGGGGCGTACCAAGTCCTTCGCCTGCTTGGTGAAGCGACGCCGGGCCGAGCGTCCCATCTCCACCCTGTGGTCCTGCCGCCAGCGCTTGGAAGCGGTGGCGATGACCATGTCTGCGGCGGAGCGTTCGAAAACCTCCGGCAGGAAGACGTCGAGAGAGTCCCGCACACCGTCGAGCATCTCCAACTGCTCACACCACTGCGCCAGAGTCTCGGCCTTGATGATGCCAACCGAGGCGTGGACCTCGTCGCTCTGCCTGGCGATCTCGGGCAGGAGCTCGTCGGCCAGTCGGGTCAGTCGGGCCAGGGCGTCGGTGGCCTCATCGACGTCGGCAACAGCCATGCCGTACCAGGCGGAGTCGGCCAGTGCCGTCGTCAGCAGTCCAAGATCGTGGGCGCGGTGGAGGAGCGCGGAGGCGCGTTCACGACCGGCGGCGTCCAGATGCTCCAGCCGGCCGGGGGCGACGCGGGCGCTGGTCCGGGCCCGCACCCGCCCCGACGTGAGTTCAGCGAGTTTCTGGAGCGCGTCGTAGGCGGAGGCATCCCACGGGTCCCGACGGCGGTGCAAAGCCGTGACATAGCGGGAGAGCTTCTCGCGCACCGACACCAGGCGTTCGCGCATGCCGACAATGGCGGTGACGTCCAGATCGGGGACGCCCACACCCATGGCAGTCTTGATACTTTCGGCGGCATGGTGGCGCCAAGCGGGATCCTCGGTCAGGTCCAGCACGATGGTGCCCAGACCCAGCTCCCGCAGGGCATCGGCAACCGCGTGGCCGTCGGCGCTCGTGGCCGGCACGTGCAGAACGGTGCGCCCGGAGGCGGCCGCATCGGCGGCGATCGCGGCCAGGGTGGCGGCCACATCGGAGCCGGGAGGAGCGTCCAGCAGCAGCGAGGCACCGGAGCCGACTGCTTCGACGGCGTCGAGTTGGGCGGAGTCGAGGTCGCCCACGCCGCGTTCGCACTCCGGGGCCCGGTCGGTGGGATCGGGCTCAGGCAGAGGTACGTCCAGTGCTGCCTTGGCCCCGGCGTCACCGGCGAGGGCAGCGACCAGCGCCGAGGTGCGGGCGCGGCCGATGGTGGCGTCGAAGTCCTCGACCAGCGCCTGCCCAGGGTGGACGAAAGCGCCGACGACGAGGCGCTCGTGGATCTCGAATCCGGGCAGATACTCGCGCCCGAGCGAGCCGATACCGTTGAGGGCGTCGCGCGGGGTGAAGCCGTCATCGGAGAGGGTGGCCCGGGCGACGACATCCACGTCGACCATGCACCCGTGGTGGCGCAGTGCCCGGGTCAAGACGGGATTGACTTCGATTGACTGGTCAAGGGTGAGGGAGGCGTCTGCGGTGGAGCTGGACAGGCGGACGGGGCGCAGCAGCACGGGGGCGCTGACGCTGCGCACCGCGACCGGTTCGCTCGCCTCGTCCGGACTCGCATCGGCGTCGTCCGCATCCGGCGCGCCGGTGGTGACCGGCTCAGTCCAGCCGGCCACGCCGATAGCCAAGTACACGGGGGCCACACCAAAGCGCCGAGAGAGCACGTCGGTGCGTTCGGCCAGTTCTCGCAGAGATTGGCGGGCAACACCGAGTGCCACGCGCTCGCGCACGAGGCTGCCCAGGTGAGTGGGACGGCCGGCATACAGCTGGGCGAGGCCCGAGGGGTGCGCGGCCGTGAGATCGACGATGCCGTCACGGTCGGAGAAGGTGTCGAGGCTGGAGGTGCCGCTGAGGTCGGCAAGCTCCGCACGCCACGCGTCAAGTGCCCGGTCGATGCGCGAGCGGCGGTCGTCGTCCAGCAGCGGAGCATCATCCGGCTGCGCGGCCTCGACGCCGGCCGCGGGCTCCCGAGTCTGGTC
>NZ_JAWDJJ010000170.1:0-8288 GCF_032465695.1 Actinomyces sp. MRS3W | reverse complement strand
GCGCAGGTGTAGTGCTCATCCAGCCCGGTGGGTGCGGTGGTGGGCACCACCGCCGTAGCGGGCGCAGTGGTGGGCTGGCTGTCGGGTAGGAGTGAGCAGCCAGAAAGAGCCAGGCAGCCGGCCACCAGCGTGGCCAGGCCCGCCAGAAGACGACGCTGCCGGGCGCTGACAGGCCTAGTTGTGCCGTGACTGCATGTAGGGAGTAGCTGTGCGACTGACATAGTAGTGGCCTTCATTCCCACGTGTGGCTGGGCGCAGTCTTACTATCGGGATTGGCAGAGCCATGACCCTCCTTAAACCCTTCTGTTCTGGAGTCGGTGAAGTTCAGTTCGGGGTGGGCGGGGCTGTAGAGGTGGTTGCCGACTGCGGATAGTCCGGCGCCGGTGTCGGGGTCGGCGAGCTGCTCGGGGGTCATATCTTGGGTGAGGATGTTGCCGTCCTCGTCGATGACGTTGGGGACGCTGATGGTGTTGTTGATGAGTTTGAGCGTGGCTTGGAGGTCCTCGGCGGTGTACAGGCCGGAGTTGAGCAGGGCGAGGGTGAGCTGGCGGTTGTTGGCAGTGGCGGCGGCATTCTCAATGTCTTCGGCCTGGTTGCGCGCCTCGTCGGCGTTGTCGGCGCCGTAGGGGTCCGCTAGGTCGATACCGAGTGACGCTACCGACCCGGTGACGGGGATGAGCCCGACCAGGAACGAGGTGACCTTAGTAACATCCTGGTTGGTGGAGTCCTTCTGCTCGGCCAGGGCGATGAGCTGGTGGGTGGAGGCACCGGCGAAGAACCCATTGGTGCGGCTCTGCGCCGTCACGGCCTTGTGCAGGGCTGTGGCATCGCCGGTGGTGTTGTACTCGTCGACGGCGTCCTGGAGCTGCTGGGTGTGGTAGTCGGTCATGGCCTCGCCCAGGTGCGTGGACGCCCATTCATCCAGGGAAACCTGCCCAATGAGGTTGGTCAGCGCCCGGTCGGTGAACACCGGATAGTAGGTGGTTCCGTCACTGCCGAGAGGCCCGCCGTCGTTGCTCTCAGTGGTGGAGGCGTCCACGCCCTGGGGGTGGCGGGCCATGACGGCGGCGACGGACCGGCGGGCCTGCTCGGACAGGTTCAGGGGATCCTCACCGGAGCCGAGACCGTTGAGGATGCCGGAGGTGGCGGTGGCGCGGGCGGATTCCTGGTACTGCTGCGCGGCGGGGTCCAGGCCGGGGGTGGGGGTGCGGTCTACTTGGTTGGCGAGTATTGCCCAGTCGGTGGTCCACGCCTGGCTGTCCAGACCGCCCCTTTCGATCAGCTCCTGGATGCGCTTGGCGTGCTCAATGGACTCGGTTGTGGTCACGGGGGCCGGTGTGCCATCTCCTTCGGCGGGGACCAGCCAACTGATGGCGGCGTCGGGGTTGCCGGTCATGGCGTGCACCACCCCGGCCAGCGGGTTGGCGACCGAGCCGACCGGCGTTTTGGAGGTGCTGTCAGGGCTGTTCCACAGCTGCTCCAGGATGTTGCCCTGCTGGGGGCTGTAGTTCTCCAGCCGGTTGGCCAGCGTGACCAGGAGGGCATCGTTGTAGTCCAGGCCCACGTCCTCGGCCTGTCCGTCGCCGTCGACGTCGGCTTGGCGGGAGGCCATGAGCATCTGGTTCAGCACCCCGACGCGCAGGTCCTTACCCTTCTCCTCGGCGTAGTCAACCAGCCGGTTGGCGTAGGCCTCGGCCTTATCGTCGCCCCAGGTCACTGAGGCGGTGGCCAGCACATGCCCCAGCGCCTCAGCCAGGTCCGCCCCCGCAGTGGGCCTGTCATTCAGGATGACGTCCTGGGAATGAGAAGTAGTGGTGAACTGGTCCTGGATGTCGACGGGCAGGTCCAGCAGTCGGCCGGGCCCGACGTTGGCCAGGATCGTGTTGGCATAGACCGCGTTGTCCTGGTTCTCCTGGATACGCTGGATGAGTTCGTCCCACTGCTCGGGGGTGCAGCCGTTCTCGGAGTAGTCCACCATGGTCTGGGCATCGGCGCGAGCCTGGTTGACGGTATCAACCTGGTTGTAAGTGGTGGCATTCTCCGCCGTGTCCTCCACCCCTTCGGGCAGCCAGTAGCAGATCGTGCCGTCCTCGGCGGTGGTGGTGATGCCGCCCTCGTTGGCGGCCTTGGCGGCATCCAGGCGCGCCTGAAGGGAAGCGATCTCGTCCTCCAGGTCCGCGGCCTTCTCGCCGGCCGTGTTGCTGCGCCCGCCCAGCTCAGCGGGGTAGTCCTCCGCCCGGTTGGTGCTGGTTACCGTCTCCCAACTGGTCTCGGACTGATCCTTGTAAGCCGTCAGGTCATCAATGATGTCCTGGACGCTGTCGGCGTCAAGCGAAACGTAAGTCATCGGTCATTCACTCCCCCCACGTCGCCCGGGAGTCGTCCTCGTCCACATAGGTTGGCTCGTCGTTCCAGGCGTCTTGGACTTCTATGGTGGCGCTGCGCAGGTTGGAGGTCATGGAGTCGATGATCTCCACAAGGGTGTCGTGCATGGTGTCGGCCAGCGGGGACTGCCATACGCTCTCGGACCCGCCCAGGCCATCGGTCAACAGGGCGGACTTCGGCGTCATTCCTGCCGTGGCCGGATCTGCATCCAGGTCGTCCTGGGCCTGCTCCAGCTTGTCCAGCACCTTCTCCAAAGCCTGTTTCTTCAGGTTGTATGCCTGACCGCCGGGCGGGGGCGGGATCGGTGAGGGGCCCGGCGACGGACTCGGGGTGGGAACAGACATTGGCTAACCAGTCCTTGTTGGGTATCAGGGTTGTTTGGTTGGTTTTGTGTTGAGGGTTTGGATTTCGGCGACGGGGATGTTGGTGGTTGTCTGTGTGGTGTGGGTGCCGAGGTTGCCGGTGGCGCCGTCGGTGGCGGTGTAGCTCGCGGTGTAGGCGACGCTGATGTCGACTGGGGTGACCGAGTCTTCCAGGTGGGCGGAGGAGCGGTTGAAGACGATGACGCAGTCGGTGCCCGTCCGGTCGTTTTGTTCATTCCAGGGGATGCCGAAGCCGGTGCAGTCCGCTTCGCCGTCGGTGGGGTCCAGGTTCAGGCCGTTGGCTGTGGCGGTGATGGTGGCGGTTACGGGTCCGGCTGTGGCGGTGACGGTGGCTTGGGAGGGGGTGTCGCCGGTGGCCCAGATCCAGGTGTCCATGCCCACAATCGTCGCCCGTGACTCGCCCACGGTGGGGTTGTACGCGATCGTCGCCGTCGGGATGGTGATTGCATCCCAGGCCGCCCGGGCCAGCGTGGCGCCGTCAATCACCGGCTCGGGCGGGGCGGAACCGGCCGGAACGTACACGGGGCCGTTGCTCGCGAAGAAGTCGTCGGCGATAGTGGCGAATACCTTGAGGTCGTTGTTGGGAACGTACCCTGAGGAGCAAACTGGAAAATACCAGTGCCCGTCGGTGTCATCCGCGTACGACTCGTAATCCGGGTAGCGTGCGATCTCTTCATTCATTTCGTTGCGGTCGGGGTGCATGCCGTACTCGTTAACAATCTGGCGTTGCGCGTCCCCCGAATCGATCCACTCCGCCAGTTCCTTGCCGGTCATGCCCGCAGTGTGCCAGCACACCGGATGCGCCGTAGTGGTTACCGTCTGTGAGGAGACCGCTCCACCACCAGAGCTGGAGCCATCCGCCGCAGCCGACACGAACTCCGCCGACACCGATATGGTTACCGAACCATCCGTATCCGCCGACGCGGAACCAGAAGAGGTTGACCCGCCGACATCGTTTCTCCCTCCAACGCCCTGGGCGTGTGCGGGCGTGGTGGCGAACAGAAAAGAAAACGATAGCATGAGCGTCGCCATTGTCGTGAAGACAAGTTTCTTAGTCACCATGACTCACACCGCGCACTCATTGGTGGATACGGTTTGCTCGTCGGCTGTCCTCCAGGTCTCTCCGTCGTAGGTCATCGTGATGATTCTGTCGTAGCGGCCCTGGAGCGTTTCGGGGTCGGTGTTCTCTTGCCCCGAGGTGTCATATGATCTCAGATCAGATTGATCGCTACAGGCCCTCACTTCGGCCTGCATATTGGCGAGATTTGGGGACGTGATTACTACGGCGGTGACTGCTACACGCAATCCGCCACTAACGGTCTCACCCGCGATGGGTTCATAGTTGCTCTTGAGGCTCTGATACGCCTCTGCGGTCATGAGTGGCTCGGCCTTCTCCACGCCGGTGCCGGTGAACCAGATGTTCCAGGTGACCTGGTCGTAGTCGATGAAGGCCTTGAGGATCTCGGTCTGTTGCTCGTCCAGGTCCTCGGGAATGGCAGTGACTTCGTAGCGGTCGGTGGACAGAGACTCCGGTGTGACGACGCCGGCGGCCGACGCCGAGGCCGCGGCAGACGCGGACGCCTCGGCCGCTGCGGCGGATTCGGAGGCCCTGGCTGAGGCCACGGCTTCAGGATTGTAGGTGGGGATACCCGACGTGTCGTCCGAGCCGGACGAGCACGCCGCCAGCGGCGCGCACGCCAACAACAGTGCTGCGATGGCGGCGCTCGTCATGCGTATACGTCGATGAACGGCTCTGGTGGTAGCGGGACCGTTGCGCAACATTGCTAGCCTCCGTGAGGTGAGGAGCCCGACTGGTGCGGGTCAGGTTTCCGGCATCGAAGAACGTCATGCCGCCTAGATGAAGCAGGAAAACGGGGGCGGTCGGCGTTGACCGTCGGGCGTGGCCCGTTGTTCGACGTCGACCGCCCCTCGCTATGCCTACGAGGCGCCTCAGGCGTCGTAGGAGGAGACGTCCGCAAGATCGGTCGCGTCCGTCACGCCGTTGGCGGCGGCGATGTTGTTGTGGTTGCGCGCAACATCGGTCGCGGCGTCGGCGAGGACGGCCTCGAAGGCGGTGAGCTTCGGCTTGAACTCGTCCCAGGCGTCGCGGAAGGACTGGGCGTTGGGGCTTTCCCAGTTCGCGTTGGACAGTGCGGTGTCGGTGTCCGTGTGGATCGAGTGTGCCGAGTCCACGTCGGTCTTGAGGGTGTTGTAGAGGGTCTCGAGGGTGTCGAGATCTGCGGTGGTTGTTGCCATGGATGACTCCTAGGGTTCAGGATCGTACTGGGCTCTGTCATATGGCCTAACAGAGACGGGTATGTGACGTAGGTCGTGTACCCGAACGTGATGCAGACTTCCACGTTGGGTCGAAGGATGCAAGTGCTGTGGGTAGTTCTACCCGTGCCGGTTGTGGGTCTCTGATGGCATGTTACTACTATGAAACGGCGTGATATTGCGGTTTGGGGGTTCTTGCGAACGACTGTAGTTACGAGTCTCTCATTGATTGTGTCAACGTTGCCGTGGCGTGACTGTCGATTTCGGGGGTACGGTACTGCCCGTTCAGCCGTTCTCGACCTTGAGGTCCCGATACATGTCCCAACCCCAGGATGGACAGATGCGCCGACGTCGCGACCGTGACGCCCGCGGCCTGTCATCTACTCGTGCTCAGCGTGAACGCGCCGCTTCGCGCCTCCCCTCAGCGCCGCGCGAACGGCGCCCGCTGCTAGCGGCTCTCGCCGTGTTGCTCATTGTTGGCGGGGCTCTACTCGCCGGCCTGCTGGCAACCCGAGCCGACCAGCGGGTTGAGATGCTCGTGGCCGCCCGCACGGTGGAGGCGGGCCAGGTCATCACCGATGCGGATCTGGTTTCAACCCCGGTCTCCTCAACGCTCAGTACCCTCATCCCGGCAAGCCGTGCCGATGAACTAGTGGGACAAGTTGCACGTGTTGAGATCGCCGAGGGGCAGCTGTTCGACACCTCTCAGTTGCTATCCACAGCGTTGCCGGGCGCCGGTACCCAGGTCGTGGGAATCTCGCTGGATAACGGTCGCTTCCCTGCCGGAGGGGTGGCGGCCGGTGACGTGGTGAATGTGGTGGACACCACCAGCGGTGAGGTCACAGTTGACGGCGCGCAGGTACTGACGGCGGTACCCACCTCAGGATCTGAAGACGATTGGACCTCCGGATGCGTGCTGTCTCTCATCGTTGACGGCGCCGACGCGGCCGCCTTGGCGACTGCCAGTGCGGGCGGAAACATCGCCGTTGCTCTCGTGGCTTCCGACCAGCCGATCGGAGAGGGCTGATGCTGATCTCCATGGCCTCGGCCAAGGGCTCTCCCGGGACGACCACGGCCGCACACGTTCTTGCCGCCGTGTGGCCCCGGGATGTGCGCCTGGCTGAACTCGATCCCGCGGGCTCCGACCTGCTGTACCGGCTGCGGACCCAAACCGGTCAACCCGTCGACCCGGCGCGCGGGCTGGTCTCGCTGGCCGCGGCGGTGCGGCGCGAGTCTGCCGCAGGTCTGGATGAGCACCTGACCACGGTTGACGGTGGACTGGACATCCTTGTGGGTCTGGCACGTCCCGATCAGGCGACCGCCATTGGTGCCGGTTGGGCGGCCATCACCCGGAGCTTGCGCGGACCCATCGACGTCATCGCCGACCTCGGGAGGCTCACGCCCGGTGCCCCCAGCCTGGCTGCCGCGCTCGCCTCGGACCGCTTGCTGTTGGTCACCCGCCCAGGCGTGGACCACTATGGTCATCTTAGGGAGCGCTTACGCTGGATCGTTGAGGAGACCGCCCATCGCGCGGAGCGGCCCGAGCTGGGAATCATCCTCATCGCCCCCTGGAAGGAACGTCACGAGGCGGACGATCTTGAGCGGCTCGTGCGTGCACATGGCCTAGACATCCCGGTTCTGGGTGTCCTCGCCCATGATGAGGCGGCTGCCGATTCACTGGCAGGCCGTCGGCTGCGCCCGCTCGACCGCACGCTACTGGTGCGCTCGGCGCGGGAACTGGCTGGGCGACTTGCCGACATGGGGGAGGGGCAATGAGCGTAGACCAGACCCTGGTGCGCACCATGCGCGAGGAGGTCGCCGACCTGCTCGCCAAGCAACGCCATGACGACGCCGCCTCCGGTATTCCCCCCATGACGCCGGAGGACGAGCGTCAATTCGCCCGCGCCCTCATTGGACGTGTGCTGGAGCAGTACGCCCGTTCGGAGATAGCCGCCGGACGCAGTCCGCTGGGGGCCCAGGACGAGGAAGAGGTCTCCCAAGGCATTCATGCGGCGCTATTCGGGGTGGGGCGTCTGCAACCGCTCCTGGAGGACCCCGACGTTGAGAATGTGGACATCAACGGCTACGACAACGTCTTCATCCAGTACGCGGACGGCCGTGAGGAACGCGCGGCGCCGGTGGCCGACTCCGACGACGAGCTCGTCGAGCTCGTCCAGGTGCTCGGCTCCTACTCCGGGCTGGCCTCCCGCCCCTTCGACTCCGCCAACCCTCAGCTCGACCTGCGGCTACCGGATGGATCACGGCTCTCGGCCGTCATGGACGTGTGCTCCCGGCCCGCGGTCTCGGTGCGTCGTGCCCGCTTGGACAAGGTAGGGCTGGACGAGCTGGTGGAACTGGGAACTCTCAGCCCCAGGCTGGCAGCGTTCTGCTCGGCGGCCGTGCGCGCCCGCAAGAACATCATGATCGCGGGTGCCACCAACGCGGGCAAAACCACGTTCCTGCGCGCGCTGGCGAACGAGATCCCGCCCTCCGAACGGCTTATCACCGTTGAACGCGCCCTTGAGCTTGGGCTCGGCGAATTCACCGACTTGCATCCCAACGTGGTTGCCTTCGAGGAGCGCCTGCCCAACTCCGAGGGCGCCGGCGCCATCACCATGGCGGACCTGGTGCGACGCTCCCTGCGGATGAACCCCTCGCGCGTCATCGTCGGCGAGGTGCTGGGAGACGAGATCGTCACCATGCTCAACGCCATGAGTCAGGGCAACGACGGCTCGCTATCGACCATTCACGCCAACTCCTCCGCGGAGGTGTTCAACCGCATCGCCACCTACGCCATTCAGTCCGCCGAGCACCTGCCACAGGACGCCACCAACCTGCTCATCGCGGGCGCCGTCGATTTTGTCATCTTCCTGACCCGTGAGAATCGGTTCAGCGAGGGCGGGTCGATGCGTCGCTACGTGGCTTCCGTACGCGAGGTCAACGGCGTCGACGGGCGGGTGCTGTCCAGTGAGATTTTCGCGGACGACGGGTCCGGTCAGGCACAGCCGGCAGCCCCCATCGAGTGCGCTGCGGATCTGCTCGAGGCCGGATACGATCCGGCGGCCTCATACATGCAGGGGGCCCGATGACCAATTCGACTGCGAGCGTCGCCGTCCTTGCCGGCGCCCTCATCGGAGCCGGACTGTTCCTCCTCATCGCCTTCGCCATGGGGGTTGAGGTGCTGCCCGCCCGCGCCGCCCGCCCCGACGGCGGGCGAATGCTGCCGCCCGCAAGCAGGCTGCGACG
>NZ_JAWDJJ010000169.1:0-40630 GCF_032465695.1 Actinomyces sp. MRS3W | reverse complement strand
GAACTACACCGCGAGCATCGACGCCCGCTTCGAGTCGATCGCTGCCGGCTCCTACGCGGCCCTGGGCATCCGCGACTCCGGAGGACCCTCGTCGCACACGCTCAGCGGCACGCCGTACGCGCTCAGGCTGGGCGTGGACGGCTCGTGGTCGCTGCTCCGGCGCGGCAGCACCGTCGCCTCCGGCGAACTCGCTGACTTCGATGCGAGCGCGTGGCACAACCTATCGGTGACCGGGTCCGGGGCGAGCATCACGGCCGCGGTCGACGGGACGCAGGTGGCGACCTGGACGGACCCCGAGCCCCAGCTCTCCGGGTTCGTCACGCTCGCCTCGTCGTTCTCACACACGCAGTTCGACAACCTGTCGGTGGTGCGCGTCGCGAACCAGCCGGCCTTCTACGGTTCCTACCTCGACAACCTCGAGATGACGAGCCTGGAGGAGGCACCGACGCCCGTGCTCATGTACGACGGGGCGTGGGACCACGCCAACGGCAAGGGCATGTTCGTCTACCAGCGCTCCGAGTCGACGACGGCGAGCGCCGGCGCCTCGCTCAGCCACGCCTTCGACGGAACCGGGCTCGACATCATCGGTGTCAACAACGGCTCCGCCCGTGTGCGCATCGACGTCGACGGCCGCACCATCGTCTCCAACGCGCAGGTCGAGGCGAAGGAGGCCTTCGGGCAGGCCCTGTCGCTGCGCGGCCTGAGCGAGGGCCGGCACGAGGTCACGATCACGCTGCTGGCCGGTGAGCTCACCGTCGACGCCGTCGGCACCGTCTCTGACCGGCCGCGGACCGCTCCCGGCACCGCGGCGCTGGAGGATGCCGTCCGAGACGCCGCCGCCATCGAACGCGACGAGGACTTCACGGACGCGACGTGGGACGTGCTCCAGGCCAACCTCGAGGCGGCCCGCGCCGCGCTGGAGGACCCGGAGGGCTACGGCCTGAGCGTCGAGGGCGCCGCGGCCCTGGTGTCCCGGCTCGAGGCCGCCTCGGCCCCGCTGAGCAGCGAGGTCGTCGCCGTCGACGAGCCCGTCGTCGCCGTCTACGTCGGCCAGACGCCGTCGTTGCCGGGCACCGTCACGGCGACCCTGACCGACGCCAGCACGCGCGAGGTGCCCGTCACCTGGGACGTCAGCGGTGTCGACACCTCGACGCCGTGGGTGACGCACCATGTCACCGGCACCTACGGCTCGGCCACGGTGAGGGGGACGATCGAGGTCGTTCCGCAGGGCACCGTCGCCTTCGCCGACATCGGCGGCACTGAGTCCGGACAGCTCGGGCGCACGTCGCCCACCTGGTCCGCGGTGTCCGAGCTCGTCGGTGACGCGCTCGTCAACGAGGCCCCGGACCAGGTCCACGAGCCGGGCACGTCGTGGGGCTCGTGGGGGCAGGACGCCACAGGCAAGCGCTCGATGAGCTACAAGGGCCTCGTCGACGGCGCCTACGACAAGCTCACGACGACCGGCATGTTCACCGCCAACCAGAAGGGGGCGGAGCTGTCCTACACGGTGACGCTGCCCGCGGGCACGTACACCCTCTGGGCGGGCTCACACAGCTGGTGGCCGTCGAACTCCCGCAGCATGGACGTCGTCTTGCGCTACGACGGTGCCGACCACAAGGTCGACTTCTACACGCTGGACACCTCCTCGGCCTCGCGTCTGCTCGAACACCAAGTGACACTCGCCCAGGAGGGGGAGGTCACGCTCATCCTGCGTGCGACAAACGACCAGTCGCCGATGCTGTCGTGGTTCGCGGCGTCGAAGGCCGGCTCGACCGAGCCGATGCCTGAGCCGACCGACGAGCCGACGGTAGAGCCCACTCTGGAGCCGACAGACGAGCCCACGGCTGAGCCAAGCGATGAGCCCAGCCCGGGGCCGAGTAACGGACCCAGCGATGAGCCCACGACCGAGCCAAGCATCGAGCCGACCGATGCACCCGGCACGGACCCGGGCGACGAACCCGGTGACCCGGCCACCAGCCCCGCGCCGGAGCCGTCGGCCCCAGACGCGAACGGCGACGACACGGACGCCAAGGGATCTGACAAGGAGCAGAGCACGCCCGCTTCAGGTGAGCGTTCCTCGCGCACACCCTCGACCGGACGGTCGTTGGCCCGCACTGGAGCAACGCTCGCGCTCGTGCTGGTGGCGGCGGGCCTGGTGTCCGCCGGTGCACTGACGCGACGCCGTCGCTGACAGGTTCTGAGCACCGGGCCTCCTGACCAGGTGTTCTCAGCTCATCCGACGTGTCCCCACTCCCCACCAAGGGGAGTGGGGACACGTCTGTGCGGTCTCATTCGCGTGGCAGTGACGGGCGAGGGTGGGAGTCGTGAGGTCTGCGCTCGAAGTCCTCGAAGCGGAGTCACAGACGGTCCTCGCCGTGTGCCTGCTGATGCCAACGCAATTGAGGCACCGGAAGCACGATGGCGGTCCGGACGCATAGGACCATCGCCGTAGACTTCAGCTGCTCCCACGCACATATACGCAGATGAACCCGATACCGCTGGAATCATGCGGTACAAACTCGCAAACCCGGCACGGAACAAGACGTGGAGCAATGCCGCGATGCAACGGTGCTTCGATCTCAGGTTGCCCCTCATTTGGATCATCGGATTCGAGACGCACCCGGCTCGTTACTACCTGCGATTCCCCGTCATCATCGAGGAGATCGACCACACGCGCCAGGAAGCCATCCTCACGGTGTCGGATGCGAGCACCGATCTCATCGACCCCACGATTGAACGCATCGATCCACCGATTCGGAGGCGCTACACCGAACGCTGGTCCAAATCACGCATCCATCAGCGCGATTTCCGCGCCCGCGTGGTCAGCGCCTACTCCGAGCACTGCGCCATCTGCCGTCTGCCGCATCTTCGACTGCTCGACGCGGCCCACATCATCCCCGATTCGGATCCCGATGATGTGCCGGAAGTGAGCAATGGGCTATCCCTGTGCAAAGTGCACCATGCCGCCTATGACGCCCACCTGCTCGGCATCGAGGGTGAGTCCGTCCGGGCTACCGTCCTCGCGCGGCACCTCAACGAAGGTATGCCGCTGCCCCAGCCCCGTCGCAGCGTCGTAGTCCATGACGGACACGGCGTGCGAGCGCGTGTCGATCCAGTACTCCCGGCTTCCATCGGGGCTCCAGCCCAGGCCGTTGGCGATCGTCGCCCCACCCCACGCGAGCTCGGGCTGCGCGCCCGGCCCGTCCCAGCGGTACACACCGGCCGCACCGGGCGTCTTCTCCCAGGCCATCGTGCCGATCCAGAAACGCCCGTCGGGGTCGCAGCCGCCCTCGTTCGTGCGCACCTGACCGGCCTCATACAGGTCCACCACCTGCTCAAGGTCGCTGAGGTCCTCCTGCCGCGCCAGCCCGATCCCGTTCTCGAGCGCGACGACCGCGCCACCGCCCACGCGCGGTCGGATGCACGAGGCCACCCAGCTCGGCACAGTCAGGCGACGCCGGAGTGCATCCGCGTCTGAAGCGCGACGAGCACCTCGCCGTCGGCGCGCTTCATCGCCTGGACGAGGTCGGGCAGGAGGGTGACGAGCCGGGCGTCCTGGCCGCCGTGCTCGGCGTCGAGGCGGACGCGTGCGGTGGCCGCCGGGATGATCTGCATCATCGCGACAAGCTCCTCCTCGTTCGCCAGGCCCTCGAAGGGGCGGGCGACGAAGGGGATCTACTTCTTCTTGGGCTTGGCGGGAGCGGCTGACGCAGTGACGCGCTGCTGGCGCTTCTTCTTCGACATGGCGCAAGGGTAGCGGGACAGGCCCCTCCTGGGCCGAGCGATGCCATTGCCGGCCTTGTCGGTACCCCACCCGATGGGCTTCTTCGTGGGGGTCAGAAAGTTGACCTGCACATCGACCAGTGCCCACAGCCGGCTTGAGCACCTCGCGCTCGGCGTCGGCGCCGGTGGCGGTAGCAGCGAGGGCGTAGTGACGCTACCCGGTGGTTGTTCTCGGGGCTCGATGGTGGCCTGGTCGCTGCTCGTGTAGGGCCTGCCGGGGCGGGAGTAGATGTCCAAGTCTGCCGCCCACCCGGTCACCCCGTGGCTGGGTGAACTCGGTTGTCGTTGCCGGTAGTCCATGCCTGTGATGGGCAAGCGGGATGCCCGTCCACAGCCGCGTCCAGGGCGGTTTTGATGTGCTTCTCGGCGCCGCCCGCGGATAGAACGGGTGAAGCCCCCTGCCGGTGAGCATGTCGGTCATGTTCAGGGTCCGGGCGAACTCTCCCTTGGGTACCGGCCCGCAGTGAGCAACGGTGACTGTCCTCGAAGAACCCCGGGGACTGCACGGGCCTCGTCACCAGCCTTGCGAATCCTGACCCGTGTTGCGCAACCGGCGGACCGGCGTTCGTGGCGGTTCTTGCCGCGCAGCTGATCCTTGGCCCTGGCCGGGGCGAGATAGCGGTCAATGGTCGCCGCACTCATAGCCCCCCAACTCGCGCCTAAACTCCTGGCTATAGCGGTCAGCACCGTCCGCGAGCTCGCCAGCGGCCTCCAGCAGATCCAGTAGCAGCGGCATCGATACGCATCGATACTTACCGCATTGCCCGCCACTGGCCACCCACACACGCTGGAGCACCTTCAAAGCATCGTAGGAGCACTTGCGCGCCCTGGCCCGCGGCTCGGTCTTGCCTGCACCAACAGGACGCTTGGCCACCGTCCTCAGGTACCGCCTGGCACCCTCCCGACACCCAGCCGGTAACCGCGCACACCTCATCCAGCATCCGTCCCTTGTCCTTCTTCGACGCCCTGGCATCGGCCCCTGCGTACTTCCTAGTGATCTCAGCCCTGGCCCGCATCGACAACCCACTTCCCATACCCACCACAATCCGCGACTCTCGCGGGCAGCACCCGGATGAGGCACCAGACCCCTTTCGCGGGAATACAAGATGAGTCTCGTCGATTGATTGCAAATGTTCACTTCTGTTGCTATCGTTCATTTCGGAACACACCGTTCAACATGGCCCCGCGCCATCGCTACAGGCAGGAGTGACAATGGCGTCTCGCACCCTCACGATCGCCATGAATGGCATCACCGGACGGATGGGATACCGGCAGCATCTCGTGCGCTCGATCCTGCCGATCCGGGATGACGGTGGTTTGCTGCTCGATGACGGCTCCCGCCTCCAGGTGGAACCAATCCTGGTTGGTCGCAATGCTGACAAGCTCAAGGAGATAGCTGCCCGTCACAGCGTCGAACGCTGGACCACCGATCAGGACGCGATCATCGCCGACCCCGACGTCGACATCTACTTCGACGCTCAAACCACCGCACGTCGATACGCGGCCCTAAGCGCCGCCATCGACGCCGGCAAACACATTTACACCGAGAAACCAACTGCCGAGACCCTCGACCAGGCGGTCGACCTCGCCCGACGTGCCGCCAACACGAACCTCACCATCGGCGTCGTCCATGACAAGCTCTACCTGCCCGGCCTGGTCAAACTACGACGTCTGGTCGACGAGAGCTTCTTCGGTCGTATCCTCTCCCTGCGCGGCGAGTTCGGCTACTGGGTCTTCGAAGGCGACGTACAGCCGGCCCAGCGCCCCTCATGGAACTACCGCAAGCAGGACGGCGGCGGAATGATGGTGGACATGTTCTGCCACTGGAACTACGTCCTGGAAGGTATCCTCGGCAGAGTCAAGAGCGTCTACTCCCAAGCCGTCACCCACATCCCCGTCCGCTGGGACGAGCAGGGTAGGTCCTACCCCGCCACCGCCGACGATGCCGCCTACGCGATCTTCGAGGTCGAGACCCCCGACGGCGACCGAGTCATCGCCCAGCTCAACTCCTCCTGGGCCGTACGTGTCCACCGCAGGGAACTCGTCGAATTTCAGGTCGACGGCACCCACGGGTCCGCTGTCGCCGGGCTCTTCCATTGCGAGTCCCAGCAGCGCGCCAATACGCCGCGAGCCACATGGGATCCGGACATCCCCACCAACCTCGACTTCATGAGCCAGTGGTCTGCGGTACCGGACAATGCCGAACTTGCTAATGGCTTCCGTGCCCAGTGGGAAGAGTTCCTCCGCGACGTTGCCGCTGAGCGCTCGCACCGTTACGACCTGCTCTCCGGGGCGCGCGGTATCCAGCTCGCAGCCCTCGGCGAGCAATCCTCCAATACCGGCCGCAAGCTCACGGTCCCGCAGATCGTCCTTTGACTTATCCGGAGGGCCCTACCTGGCCGGGATACCAATGGCTGGTCCCCCGCAGCGAGCCGAATGCGGCCGCCCACCTGCTCGCCCGCCTGTAGTACGTCTGGGCGCAGCCGGACGGAATCCGTTGGCGCACCGCCCCAGACAAGCAGTTTGGGTCCGGACCCCGTCTCGGGGCCCGGACCCAAACTAACCAAGGAGGTTCAGGGACTAGCCAGCTCGGCTCTTCCGCGCCGACACCTACAAGTCTGCCAGTGGCCAAGGCGCCCGACATCGGCCGATCGGCTAACCGGATCGAACCTCCAACCGGCCGATACGAACCCGTCGATCGGCTACGCACGGGCCTTGCCAGCGCATATTGGGATCCGTCGCACACACCACCGGCCGACGAGCACTCAGTTCACGGTTGTTCTTCACCCGTCATTCCGCGGTCTCCCCGGGTCCGCCTGGTACGCTCGTTGCGCCCCGATCGGGGTCACACGATCCGTAGGCCAACAGGTTGACACCGACATGACTGATGTCTCGCCCCCGGAAAACCCGGAACGCGTCCAGGCGACGTCACCGGTCGGTATTCCGCGCATCGGGGTCACCCCCGCCGTCGACACGTCGGCGCACGCTACCCACGCCCCCGCCACCACCGTCCCCCGTTCGACGACGCTGCTGGTCGACGCCCCCGCGCGCCGCCTGCGCCGCGCCGAGGACCTCCTCGATCTGGCCCTGACCGCGCTCGGCCTCGGCTTCATGCTCATTCTGGCCGCCTACGCCCACGCCACCACCACCGGCGTGACACAGGATGTGCAAAATGCGCTCGCCGTCGTGCTGCGCCGCGTCCTCGTCTTCCCCCTGCAGGCCGTTGAAGGTCTGGTCACCTTCATCGTCCCGGTGGTCATCATCCTGTACAACCTGCTGCGTCGCGCCTGGCGCACGGCGGGCGAGGCACTGCTCGCCGGAGCGGGGGGCTTCGCCCTGGCCTGGCTGTGCCTGCATGCGGTCGACGCGTGGGGACCGAGCACGCTGGCTGCTGGACTGACCGTCACCGCCTCCGGCTCGGCCCGTATCGGCATCTCCACCGTTTTCGCGACTCTGGCGGGTCTGCTCACCGGCGCTGGCGAACGCCGCAGTTCCCCGGTGGTGCGTCACACCTGGACCGCCGTGTGGATCGTCGTCGGCCTGTCCGTGCTGCGCAGTGCCATGACCCTGCCCGGCGCCGTCATCTCCATCCTGCTCGGCCGGCTCGCCGGACTCCTCGTCCGCTATGCCTTCGGCGTCAATGACAACCGCGCCCACGGCGTCGCCCTGGTGCGCGCACTGCGACGCGCCGGTATCGACGCCGTCCGCGTGGTCCGCATGGACCGGGCACCGGACGCCCGTGCCTGGACGGTCCAGACCGAAGCCCCGCTGGGCTACACCGAGCGCGTCCGCGAAACCCCGCTGACCACCCCCACCGCGCTCGACGACGTCGGCGACGGCGACGCCGCTTCGCCGGACGCCCCTCCCGCGCCGGATCCGACCACACCGGTCCCGCCCGAGGACACCTCCACCATGACCCCGGCCGACGACGTCGATCTGGCCGCGGTGCTGGATGAGGCCTCCTCCGCAGCGCTCACCGGAGGGCAGCTGTCCGCTCATCGCCTCTACGCCGTCTGGGATGCCGCCGGGGTGCGCCGCGACGTGACCGTCATGGACTCCGACCGCCAGGTAGCCGGATTCCTCGCCACCATCTGGGACCGCGCCCGCGTCAAGGGGTTGTCGCCCGAGCGGGACATGTCGGTACGCTCCGCCGCCGAGCACGCCGCCCTCATGATGCTCGAGGCAAGCCGCGTCGGCGTGCGCACGCCGTCCCTATTCGGCATGGCCGAGGCCGACGAATCCGTGCTGCTCGTCACCGACCATGTCACCGGCGCCCGCAGCCTCAACGACTTAGATGAGGTCGACGACGACATCCTCACCCAGCTGTGGGATCAGGTGAGCTGCGCGCACACAGCCGGTCTTGCGCATCGCCAAATCGACTCCTCCAGCGTCGTCGTCGACGCCGCCGGACGCGTCTGGCTGCTCGGTTGGGACTCCGGGGAGACCATCTCCTCCGAGCTGTCCCGGCGGGTCGACCTCGCCCAGGCGTTGGCGCTGACCGCCTCCCTCACCGACGTCAAGCGCGCCATCGCCGCCGCCTCCCGTTCGCTGAGCACCCAGCAGCTGGCCTCCATCGCCCCCATGCTGCAGCGGGTCGTCCTGCCGGGCGCCACCCGCGAGGCCATGGGGCGACGCGGCCGCGTGCTACAGGAGCTGCGCGACGCCCTGGTGGACTTGACCCCGACGGCGCATGCGGAGCCGGCCAAACTCACCCGCTTCTCCCCGCGCACCGTCATCATGGCGGTTGTCGGGCTGGTAGCACTGTGGACGCTGCTGGCCCGCATGAACATCGAACAAATCACCGACGCCGTGACGGGCGCGAATATCTGGTGGATTCTGGGCGCACTCGTCTTCTCGCTGGCCACCTACATCGGCGCGGGGCTGGCCCTCGTCGCCTTCAGCCCGGTCAAGCTGTCCGTGTGGAAGTCAACCGAGGTGCATCTGGCCTCCTCGGTGGTCTCGCTGGTCGCACCTGCCGGCGTGGGCGGGGCCGCGATCAACCTGCGCTTCTTGTCACGCAAGGGCGTGCCGACGGCGCTCGGCGTGGCCACCGTCGCCCTGGTCCAAGTGGTCCAGTTCCTCGTCACCGTGGTGCTGCTCATTATCGTGGCCGCCACCACCGGCCAGTCGGCGGGTCTGACGCTGCCGAGCGGCTGGGTGTTGCTCACCGCCGTCATCCTCGTCGCCGTCATCGCCGCTGCCCTCTTCGTCCCGAAGGTACGCACCTGGGTGTGGGCGAAGATCGAGCCGACCTACCGTCAGGTGTGGCCGCGGCTGGTGTGGGTCATGTCCAACCCGGGTCGGCTAGCGCTGGGCATATGCGGCACCCTGCTGCTCACGCTCAGCTACATCCTCTCCTTCGGGGCGAGCCTGTGGGCCTTCGGCCATACCCTGTCCTTCTCGGTGCTGGCAATCACCTACCTGGCGGCCAACACCGTCGGCTCGGTAGTCCCCTCCCCCGGCGGTATCGGACCGGTCGAGGTGGCGCTGACCGCCGGGCTGGTGACGGCGGGCGTGCCCAGCGGCGTGGCCCTGTCGACGGCGATCGTCTACCGCCTGGTCACCTTCTGGATCCCGATCCCCGTGGGGTGGTTGAGCCTGCAGCGGCTGCAGAAGCGCGGCGACCTGTAGGCGGCCGACCGCCCGGCCTGAGGACCGCCGTCATTCCGCGGCGCCTTCAATCCCCCGATCGGCTGACCGATCGACCGATGCGCGGACGTCTGCCGGCGGGAAGGCTGAATTGGACGCCGCCCCGAAGGAGTCCCCTGATGAGCCTGGAAATCATCACCGCCGTGGCTGGCAGTGTCGCCACCGGCATCGTCACGTTCTTCGTTTCCCGCCACCGCTATCGCGATTATCTTATGGCCAAGGCGGCCGTGGGCGGGACCATTACCGACGCCAGGCTGCTCAACACGCTCCGCGCAATCGTCCAGGCCGTCACCACCGCCGCCGTCGGTGCAGGTGTCAGCGTCGTACTTCTGGTCGTCGCCGGGCAGCTCCTCAACCCCCTGCAAGTCATGATCATCTGCGGAGGCATTCTGCTACTCACGGCGGCTCTCGCCTGGGTCTACGGCAGATTCGCGGTGCTCGCCGAGCTAGCCCGTATGCGTCATCTGGAACTCCCTTACGGTTCGTGGGGGCTGTTTCTCGCCAACGGCCACTTCTAGGCTGCCCCGGCTCGATGCCACGGTCGCAGGCCGTGGCAAAGCTCTGTACGCTACCGGCCACGGGCCGGCCCCACCCGCTTCCCCCTCCCACCTCACCCAGGAACATGCATGCTCGCTTCTCGCCCCGTCGGCTGGTCTCTACTCCTCCTGGGAGCCTTTCTCAGCGTCCTCGCCAGCTGCAGGCACCTCCCCTGGCTTTGGTTTGCCGCCATCGCCGTACTAGTTATCTCCGTTGGCATCCTGAGTGTCAGTTTCGTCGGTAGTTCCGCAGCGCTCGACGACGACGCAAGTTCCTGACCCGCCTTTACCGGAGCCCTCTGCCGGAGCCCTCCGCCAACCGGCCAGGCCGCTCGACGGATCCCCGAACCAGCCACCACGTTCACTATTGACGTAAGCAGCCAGCAGGTCCACCGACGCAGCGATAGGACACGCGGATGAGGAAACTACTCACCGTCAGCCATCTCTCTCAGCGGTACGGCCCCATCACCGCCGTCGACAACGTCGGGCTAGCGCTCCAGCCCGGTCAGCGCCTGGGACTGCTCGGACCCCAAAATGCCGGCAAGACCACCGCGCTGCAGGTGATTCAGGGGCTGCTTCGTCCCAGCAAGGGCAAAGTCTCGATTCTGGGATATTCCCCCGCTCAGCTACCGGACGCTGCGCATACGCTGGGCTGCGTCTTCCCCGGCGTCGGCTTACCCCGCAAGCACACGGTGAAGAGCTACCTCATCAACCATCAGCGGACCACAGGCCTCAGTCGCGACGAGATGGCCGCAGCCGTCGAACGCTTCGCACTCGACCCGCTCCTGCAGCGCCGCATCGGATCACTGACGGCGGGCGAGCGCGTGCGCGTTGCACTGGCTACCGCCACGGCTGGATCACCGCGCCTGCTCCTCGTCGATGAGCCGTGCACCGGACTGACCGAGGAAGAAGCGGGGCTCCTCAAGCAGACACTCCGGCAGTATGTCGACGCCGGTGGCGCCCTGCTCATCTCCGGCCATAGTCTCCCGGAAATTGAGGACGTCGTCGACGATATCCTCGTCATCCGACGCCGTTGCCTGTTCTATGGGAGCCTTGACGAACTCAGGCAGTACGGAGACACCCTCAATGACGCCTACTTGCGCCTCCTCCAGCCATACCAAGACGATCGTCACATTCGGCCCCGAACCACGCCTCAGACCAATTATCGGCTCAATTATCACAGCCACACCGCCTGGGGCAGCGCCGCGTGACCTCGATCATCCTCTCTGTGGGCTGCAAATACCGCTTCGCCAACGAAGTCCGGGCACCGTTGACGTGTGCGGCAGCACCTTCATGGAACACGCCTACTGGCTCCATAATTGTCACCTATGCGAGCGTGGTCGTCGTGTCTGATTCCACGCCTCAACGAAGACCGCAACTTCGAATTGGCGGCTACTGTCGTGATTGACCGCGTTGAGCTCGACGCCCTCTTGGCGGGCGCCACTCACGTGATCTGAGTAGCAGGGACGAGAAAGGGGGACCGCGGTGCTGGGCGATGTCATCGCCTCCCTGACGGCACGCGCGCGCGCTGCCCTGCGGCGCCCACCCACACCCCTGACTAACCAGCGCATTTACGTGGTCATCGGGGTGCTCGTTGGCCTGGGGAATATTGCCAGCAACTACGTCATCAACGGGATGCCACGGCCCATCGACCTCATCTTCATGGTGGTGGCGTTGGTTCTGCTCGCACTCATCCCACTGCGCCCCATTCCCGGCACCGCGGCGTACCTCGCGTGCTGGACCATGCTGCTGCTCCTCCCCACGACAGACCCGGCGGATATGACCGTCACCAATCTGGCCTTTCTGTTCTTCCTGGGGAGGTTCTTCTCGGCCTGGCCCGCTTTCTCTCTATTCCTCATCATGCTGTTCATCCAGCTCGTCCTGGTGGCGACTGCGGGAGCCTCATCCGGCGACATTGCGAATGCACTGGGGGCGATGTGGTTCACCGCGCTAGTGGGAGCACTACTGGTTCCGCTCGGCGCACTCGTGCGCTTCATCGAGGCCTCCCGCCTAACCGAGGCAGAGCAGGCGGACGCGAACCTGGAGGAGATGCGCCTAGAGATCGCCCGGGAGATGCATGATCTCGTGGCCTACTCCATGTCACAGACCGCCCTGCGCGCCCAACGCGCCGCTGCCGATCTCTCCTATCCGGCACGGGCCCGCGATGAGTTCACCGCCCTCGAGGCCACCGCCTCCGACGCGCTCCACGAGTTGCGTCTGCTGCTGCGCACCCTGCGTCAGCCCTCCTCCGAAAAGGAGCAGCCCATTTCCATGGCAACGGGCTTGGGCAGCGTGGTCACCGATCTCAAAACCGCCGTCAGCGCTATCACCGCCGACGTGTCCTCCGCCGGGTTCGATATCACCTATCGCCACCTGGGGGAGGCCAGCCCCAACCGGCTCCAGGCCAGCACTCTCTCCCGCGTCGCCCGGGAGATGGGCGCCAATATCATCCGCCACGGCGACCCCGATGCGCCGGCCACCATGACACTGTCCCTGGGGCCAGACGTCATCCGCCTTGTCGCCACCAACGGCATTCGTGACACCAGCGCCCACCTACCCCGCTCGGGGACCGGCATTCTGGGTATGCGCGAGCGCCTGGCCACCATCGGCGGCACCCTCACCACCCTGTCCGACGAAGGCACCTGGATGGTCACCGCAACCGTTCCTGTCGTCGAGCCTCGCACCGCTCCCCTGCCTCCGAAGGAAGAATCATGATTCACGTCGGCCTGGTCGACGACGACGCCCTCGTCCGCCGCACGCTCACCGATCTGCTCAGCACGACCGAAGACATTCGCGTCGCCTGGGTCGCGCGCGACGGCCAGGAGGCCTTGGACATACTCCGCTCCGAAACACCGGAGTCGAGCGTGCAGGTACTGCTGCTTGACGTGCAGATGCCGCGCCTTGACGGCGTTGAACTGGCCGAGATCCTGCACCGCGAGCGCCCTGAGCTCGCCATACTGGTGTTGACGACCTTTGTCGCGGACTCGGTGGTCGATCGGGCATTGGCGGCCGGAGTGCGCGGATTCATTGCCAAAGAGGATCCGGTGGAAAGCCTGGCAGCCACCATCCGCCATGTGGAGGCCGGCAACATGGTGCTCTCCCCAACCTCGTCCGCCATCATCACCGGCAGGCCGGGTCGGGACAAGACCGCAGTGGCTCCACCGGAGTCGAGCAAACCGAACCCGCTACCTCCTCACGTTGCTCTCTCCCCGCGAGAGCTGGAGGTGCTCACCCTCATGACGGAGGCGCTCACCAATAAGCAGATCGCGCGCCGACTGGGCGTGAGCGAGGCGACCGTCAAAACCCACGTCTCCACTCTCATCGCCAAGCTCGGGGTGCAGGATCGCGTGGGAGCGGTCGTTCACGCACTGCGCTCCGGCCTGGTATGAGCCTCCGCCGATCGACCTAGCCACTCGGTGGATACCGTCTCCCACGAAATGCGGAAGCATAGAAATACCTGTTGCGACGCGTCGCAACACCTCATCCCACAGAAAGAGACTGTCGTGAACCTCGTTGACGTTGCAAGCATTTACTATTCCTACAACCCGATGGTTGTCTTCTTCGGTTACAAGTGGAACCCGATCTGGTCCCGCTGAAGCTCGACCCAACCGGTTAACGGCGCGGCTCCGGTCAACCCGGAGGCGCGCCGTTTACATCACCCGCCGCACGCTTCATCGCAAGGCCTATCTCACCCGATCGATCCCACCGACCGGCCGATTGTCAGCGCCTTGCGTGCGAGTGAAATACAGAAGCTAAATCGGGAGGCCTCCGCGCCGCCCGCCCGCGCCCATCCCGGTGCGCGGTCGCTCATCGGCGCCACGCCGATTCGTATCGGAGATAAATCCATGAACCACGACACCACAACGCCCCGGTGCCACCGGCCAAAACCGCAAGCCGCTCACGCACGCCTTGCGGAACAACCGATCACAGCGGGCAGGTGAGGAGTCGTGATCAGTACGGCGTTCTCCGCCACCCCTGCCCACAACAACCACCCGGGCATCCCCTCCTCCCCACTCACCCTCTGCGATGACCGGGAAATCCAATCCGTCCTGGACCTCCTCACGTTCATCCAGGAGCCAGAACTCACCGATCTGCGCGTACTGGAACTGGCCTGCGGCCTCGGCCCGGTCACGCTCCCTATGGCCGCTGCCGGCCACCGGATTCTGGCGACGGATCTGCATGTCGACACGCTGGGCATGCTCTCCACCCGGCTTGATGGGCTCTGTCCCATCCGACCCGACATTGCGGATCGGGTCGAGATCGGCCAGGCGGATATGACGGACTTCCACCTCGAAGAGCGGTTCAAGGCTGTCTGTATCCCGGACGGGGCCATCACCACCCTCGACCCTGAGCAGCGGCGTCAGGCCATACACCTGGCCGTGGCACACCTCGCCCCCGGCGGTCGGCTCATTCTGTCCGCCGAGCATGTGCGTCCCGAGGCACCGTCCCAGGCCAGCTTCACCGCACGTCCGGGAATCGTTCTCACAGAACAGATCGACCACTCGCACCACCGCCGTCGAGTCACCCTCACGCGGGGCCAAGAGACGCGCACCAGCGACCTCTTCCTGGTCACGCCCCAGGATCTTCTGCGCGATTTCGAGGACTGCGGCATGACGGTCGACTATCGGCATTTCATTCCGGATGCGCGCCGACCCCACCACACCAATATCGTCTTCGGCACCCTCAAACCCCGCTGAGCCCCTGCCCGTGCCGTCGGGGTCTATCCGAAGCGACGGCCACATCCAGCACACCACCCGGTTGAGCAATCCGGCGCCCGCGGCTCGGTAGGCTCACGGCGATGACCGCTTCGCCGTCCCCCCCTGACCGTTCGCCGCGACCCGTGCCGGACCGCCTGCTCGATCTCCTGCCGGCGGCGCTTGCCGTCGTCGTCGGGGCCGCCGTCACGATCGTCTACTCCGTGGGCCAGTGGCGGTCCATGCAGGTGCCCAGCTGGGACCTGGCAATCTTCTCCGAACTGGCCAAGGCGTACTCCAACCTGGAGGCATCGATCGTGCCGATCAAGGGCGAGGGCTACAACCTGCTGGGCGATCACTTCCACCCGCTGCTCGTCCTGCTGGGCCCGGTGTGGCGCCTATTCCCCACACCATTGGCCCTGCTGGTCGTGCAGGATCTCCTCCTGGCCATCTCAGCTTGGCCCCTGACCCGTCTGGCGACCCGCCTGCTCAGCCGCCCGGTGGCAGCGGCGCTGGGCGTGTTCTATGTGCTGTCCTGGGGCATGCAGGGCGCGGTGGCCGCACAGTTCCACGAAATCGCCTTCGCGGTGCCGCTGCTGGCCTGGGCCTCAGCCGCCTTCGTCGAGCAACGCTGGCGGACCTGCGCCCTGTGGCTGGCACCGCTGGTCCTGGTCAAGGAGGATCTGGGGCTGACGGTGTTGATGGCGGGCCTGGCCATCGCGCTGCGCGGTGTCCAAGGTGCCGCGCAGCAGCCCTCCCGCCGCGGACCGGCCTGGTGGCGCCGACTGACCACCATCCAGTTGGGCCTGGGGCTGGCCCTGTTCGGTGTCGCAGCCTTCCTGCTCACCGTGCTCATCATCCTGCCGGTCCTCAGCCCCTCCGGGACCTGGGAGTACGGCCTGTCCGGCGACGGCGATTCCACCGGCCTGCTCGCCCGGCTCATCTCCCCCGAGGTCAAGCTCGCAACCCTGGGCATGCTGGCCTTGACCGCCGGGCTCATCGGGCTGGCCTCCCCGTGGATGGCGCTGGTGCTGCCGACGCTCGCGTGGCGGTTCCTGTCCAGCAAGGAGTTCTACTGGGAGTGGAAGAACTGGCACTACAACGCGGTCCTCATCCCGATCGCGCTGGGAGCCCTGCTCGACGTCGTCGCCCGCCTCAAGGCGCGCCGCTCCGCATCCGCCTCGTCTGCGCCGGGACAGGCACAGTCACCCCCCTCGGCGTCGGCCGCCCGGGCGCAGCCGGAGCCCGCCCCGACGCCGTCGGGCTGGCTGGCAGCGCCGGTGTGGGCACGGTGGGCGGTGGCCCTCGGGGTCGGCATGCCGCTGCTGGCCGGGGTGGCCACGGCCACCGAATTGCCCTTGTGGAGCATGACGCAGCCCGGCTACGGCGCCGTCTCCCCGCGCGCCGACGCCGCCGCCGAAGTCATGGAGCTCATTCCCGAGGGGGCGAGTGTGGAGACCGACCTGGGCCTGCTCGCCTACCTGGTTCCGGATCACACCGTCTACTGGGTCGGCACCGCCGCCGTCGACACCGACTACGTCGTCGTTGACGCCTCCTCCTCGGCCTGGGGTGGCAATCCTCCGGCCGACGCCGCCAGCTGGGCGACCGAGCAGTCGACCACCGGCGCGACCTACCGCCTCGTGCTCGACACCGGCGGCTACCAGGTGGCGCAGCGGGTCTCCTGACCGCCCGCCGCGGCACCCGTCGAGCACGCGGGTAGACCGGCAGGGTCCGCGGTGGGACCTCAGTGCGCCAGGCGTCGGGTGAGCGCATGGGCAGCACTACCCATCACCGACCGGACCGGCTCGTGGGACAGCCATAGCTACCTCACACGCGGCATGTCACAATTCGCATGTCACCAAGTTGGGAGCCAGGCGGCTCACCGCGGCCCAGAAAGGCGAACATGTCCTTCTTCATGTGGTGCGCCGTCATCGGCTGCGGCGCCCTGGCTCTCTCGCTTCTCCTCGACGGCCTGTTCGACGGTCTGGATGATCTGCTGTTCGACGGTTCCCTGCCGGTGCTGGCCTGCGCCCTGGGCGTCTTCGGCGCCGTCGGCATGGGCGTGCAGGCGCTGGCGGGTGAACGCCTGTCGACGGCGGTGCTCATCGGGGTGCCGCTCGTATTCGCCCTCGCGGCCGGGGCCGGTACGCGTGCCGTCTGGGTGCGGCTGCGCCGCTCCATGCCGCGCAACGCCATCCCGCTGACCGCCGGCGAGCTCGTCGGCAGTGAAGTGCGTGTGGCGTGGTGGAAGGACGGCCGCGGCGAGGTCATCGCCACCTCCCGCGGACACCAAATGACCCTGCCCGCCCGCTCCGACGATCCCCTGCGAGGCGGCGGCGTCGCCTGGGTGGTGGATGCGGCCGCGGATGACACGCTCGTCGTCGGCCGCCTCGACCCGCCCGAGTCGTCACCGCGGGTCTCGGACCGGCCGGACGCGCCCACCGAATAGCCGGGCCACCCGCCCCATATTCCTCCCCATCAACCGAAGTATTCCCAAGGAAAGAAAGCCATGCTCTACGCCATTATCGCCGTCGTCGTCCTGGCACTGCTGCTAGGCGCCTACATGCTGTCTCGGGTCGTCGTCGTGCCCTCCAACCTGACCGGCCTGGTATCCGGCTCCTCCCGCAATGGGGAGGTCAAGATCATCCGCCCCGGTGGGCGCGACTTCGTGCTGCCGATCATTCAGTCGATCCAGTACCTGCCCTTCACCCAGAACACCATCGGCTTCCAGGTGACCGCCGAGGACGAGAACAAGATCAACGTCTCCGTCTCCGCCGTCGCCGCCGTGAAGGTCGGTGACTCCGACCAGCAGGTGCGGGCCGCCGCCAAGCGCTTCCTGGGCAAGCCGAACACCGACCAGGCGATCGCCGACTCCTCCCGCGACGCCCTGATCGGCTCGCTGCGCTCCATCATCGGCCACATGACCGTCACCGACCTGATCTCCGACCGCGACGCCCTCCAGCAGAACGTGTTCGACGACGCCAAGTCGGTCATGGCCAACATGGGGCTGGAGATCGACGTACTGCAGATCTCCGAGATCACCGACGCCTCCGGCTACATCGACTCCCTGGGCGTGCCCGAGCAGCAGCGCGTCGCCAAGGACGCCCGCGTTGCCCGCGCCAATGCCGAGCGGGAGGCCAAGGACGCCGAGGTGTCCTCGCGCCAGCAGATCGCCGAGCGGGAGCGCGACCTGGCCCTGCGCCAGGCCGAGCTCAAGGCGGAGACCGACAAGGCCCAGGCGGAGGCCGACTCCGCCGGGCCCCTGGCCCGCGCCGCCAAGAAGCGCGAGATCGCCGTCATCGAGCAGGAGGCCGCCGAGGCCAAGGCCGCCCTGACCGAGCGCGAACTGGACTCCACCGTCCGCAAGCCCGCCGACGCCGCCCGCTACCAGCGCGAGCAGGAGGCCGAGGCCGCCAAGGCCGAGTCGATCCGCAAGGCCGAGGCCGAGGCCGAGCGCACCCGCCTGGACGCCGAGGCGCAGGCGCAGGCCACCGTCGCCCGCGCCGAGGCCCAGGCTCGCGCCACCGCCGCGCAGGCCCAGGCCGAGGCGGAGGCGATCGCCGCCCGCGGTCGCGCCGAGGCCGAGGCCGTGCGCGCCGCCGGTGAGGCCGAGGCGAAGGCGATGAGCGACAAGGCCGACGCCCTGGCGAAGTACGGGCGGGCCGCCACCCAGCAGATGATCCTGGACAAGGCGCCGGAGATCGCCCGCGCCCTGGCCGAGCCGCTGGGCAGCATCAAGGACATGTCGATCATCTCCACCGAGGGCGCCTCCGCGCTGCCCAAGGCCGTGGCCGGCAACGTCGAACAGCTCGACGCCATCATGCGCTCGTTGACGGGCACCAGCCTCACCGACATGATGCGCGGCCGCGGCGGCGACGACTCTCCCAAGACCGACGCCTAGCTCCGCTCCCGCCGCCCCTCACCGAAACCGGCACTTGTAACGTGCCGAGACCGGCACTCATGACGTATCGAAACCGGTCGATATGACGATCGGTTTCGATATGTCATAGCTTCCTGCCCGTTTCCCCTGTTCCCATAGGCGGCGACGGTAGCGGCTCTGGCACACTGCATCCATGACCTCACCCACGCCCGGCACCGCACCGGGCCCGCAGCGCCCTGTATCTCGCAGCAACCCGATCATCGTCGCCCTGCTCATTGCCATTGCCATCCTGCTCACCATCATTGCCATCATGCTGGTGGTGCGGCCGGGGCACTCAGACGCCGGAGCCTCGCCAACGCCGTCGTCGGACCCGACGGCGAGTGCGGCAGCCAGCGCGAATCCCACCTCCGCGCCGTCGCAAACCGACGCCGAACTGCTGAAGATCCTGCGCGGCGAGGTCGCCCGCGACTCCGACGATGCCCGCGCCAAGGGCGACGTCGACGCACCGGTGGTCATGGTCGTCTACTCCGACTTCGCCTGCCCCTACTGCACCCTGTTTGCGCAGGAGGTGGAACCGAACCTCGACGGCCTCATTGAGGACGGCACCCTGCGGGTGGAGTGGCGTGATTTGGCGCAGATCACGCAGACCTCGCCGCTGGCGGCTCAGGCCGGTGTCGCCGCCGGCAATCAGGGGAAGTTCTGGGAATTCCACGACGCCGTCTACGCCGCCGCTGATCCGAACGACCACCCGGAGTACACCGAGGAGTCCCTGGTTGCCTTCGCCGAGCAGGCGGGCGTGGCCGACATCGAGCAATTCCGCACCGACATGAATGACGCGGCCACCGTGCAGGCTGTTGCGGACGCGAAGCAGCACGCCTACGACCTCGGCATCACGGGCACGCCCTTCTTCATCATCAACGATGCCTACATTTCCGGGTACGCACCCACAGATTATGTGCGCAACACCATCCTCGAGCAGGCGGCCGCAGCCCAGTAACCGGTAGCACTGCGCGGCGCGCAGAGACAGGTAATCGCAACGACTGACCTCGGCGACTGAGCCAAACCGAGCCAACCAGTTGCGGTGCGTCATCAGTGTCGGTTTCGACGTGTCACTTGTGCCGGTCTCGGTGAGGGGCGGGCAGGCTTGCGCTCGGGACGGGCGGATGTTGGCCCGGTCCACAGTTGGCCTGGCCCGTGGCGACTGACACAATAGGCCCGTTGATCCCCGCGCCGCCGACACAAGTCGGCTGCGGCAAGTGGGCACCGTCGCCCTCGTGTGACGGTGAGGCACCCACACACATTGCAAGAACGTGAAAAGAACAAGGAGAGCACCCATGGCACTGAGCATCGGCGTCGATGTGGGCGGAACGAAGATCGCAGCGGGCGTCGTCGACGAAGACGGCAAGGTCCTGGCCACCGCGCGACGTGACTCCCCCGCCACCAGCCGCGAGGCCATCTTCACCACCATTGCGGATGTCGCGAACGAACTGGCCGCGCAGTACGACGTCGAGACCATCGGCGTGGGTGCAGCCGGCTTCACCTCCTCCGACCGCAACACCATGGTCTACGGCACCAACCTCGATTGGACCGGCGCCCGCATCGCCGACGAAATCTCCGCCCGTACCGGCAAGAAAGTCGTCGTCGAGAACGACGCCAACGCGGCCGGCTGGGCCGAGGCCCGCTTCGGCGGCGGCAAGGGTGCCAAGAACGTCCTCGTGGTCACGCTCGGCACCGGAGTCGGGGGCGCCGTCATTATCGACGGCCACCTCGTGCGCGGCGCCGCCGGCTTCGCCGCGGAAATCGGCCACATCAACGTCGTCCCGGACGGCCGCCCCTGCGGCTGCGGCCAGCGCGGCTGCCTGGAGCGCTACGGCTCCGGCACGGCACTGGGCGTCAACGGGTGGGAACTGGCCAAGTTCCAGCCCGACTACGCCGCCCGCATCATTGAGCTGTCCGGTGGGGATCAGAACAAGATCTCCGGCAAGGCCGTCACCGCGGCCGCCCGCGAGGGCGACCCCGCCGCCCTGGAGTGCTACGACCGTCTGGGCAGTTCCCTCGGCCTGGGGCTTGCCGACCTGTGCGCGGTCCTCGACCCCGAGGTCATCGTGCTCACCGGCGGCCTGACCGAGGCCGGCGACATCCTGCTGAACCCGGTGCGCGCCAGCTTCGACGAACACCTAACCGCACGCGCCCACCGCCCGGAGATCCCCATCGTCATCTCCACCTCGGGTCAGGAGGCGGGGCTCATCGGCGCCGCCGACCTCGCCCGCCAGGACTGACCTCGCAAGCACTCCGCTCGACGGCGCCGCGCCTTGCCGAATACGACTCTTCCCTCCTCAAGCCTCCGCTCTGCCGCAAGGTTTGAGGAGGGAAAGGCCGTAGAGCCACACCGGTACGTCACTTGTGCCGGTTTCGGCACGTCATTAGTGCCGGTTTCGGCACGTCATTAGTGCCGGTTTCGGTGAATGAGGGGAGTGGGTGTCCGGGTCAGTGCTCGTCGCGGCCGGGCACCGGGAGGGTGCGCGGCTCCTGGTAAGTCCAGTCACGATCGGCGTCGGTGATCTCGCGCAGCACCCGGGCCGGCACGCCGCCGACCACCACCATGGGCGGCACATTGGCATTGACGACGGCGCCCGCGGCGATGACGGAACCGCGCCCGATGGTGACGCCGGGCAGGATGGTGACGTTCCCGCCGACCCACACGTCGTCCTCAATGACGACCGGCGCGGAGTACTGCTGCCCGCGGTCGCGCTCCTCGGGGTGGATGGGGTGCCCGGCGGTGGCGATCATGACCCGCGGGCCGAACATGACCCGGTTGCCGATGGTGACCGGGGAGTCGTCGACGATCTGGAGCCCCGCATTGGCGTACACGGGCGATCCCACTCGGGTGTGAATGCCATAGGCGACGTGCAGCGGCGGCTCCACCCATACGGAGTCGCCCACCTCGCCGAAAATCTCCTCCAGCAGCCGACGGCGTCCCTCCCCGTCCCGCGGAGAGGTGGCGTTGTACTGCGCCGCCAGCTCCTTGCCGCGGATGCGCTGCTCGGTCAACGCTTCCAGACCGGGGCCCTCGTCGTTGTACAGCTCCTGGTTGGCCATGCGGCGGCGCACCTCCGCCTCCCGGGGGTCCATATCCGGGTCAACTTCGCTGCTGTCAAGGTGAGTCATGTGCTTGCGCTCCTATGCGTGGGGAACGGGCGCGGCCCGTGGGCCCAATGTAGCGGGAACCGACCACCCGTGGTGGCGGAGGACACAAATCGGCCGCTATGAGGCTAGCCTCACCTCGGCTATCGTCTATTCCGTTCAGCCTCACGCTACTGAGAGAGCCCCTTTGTGACCATCTCACGCAAGTCCTTCCTGCTCGCCGCCGGCCTCGCCGTCCCCACCGGACTGCTCGCCGCCTGCGGCTCGTCGTCATCCGACGGAACCGCAGACGCCAGCGCCGGTACCAGCCAGGCCTCCGCCGGGGAGATCACCATCGAGCACGCCTTCGGCACCACCATCATCCCCGCCGGCGCCTCCCGCTACGCCACCGTCGCCTGGGGCAATCACGACGTCGCCCTCGCCCTCGACGTCATGCCCGTCGGTCTGTCCCGCCAGACCTGGGGCGTCGAGGATGACTCCGGCATGCTGGAGTGGACCAAGAAGAAGGTCGATGAGCTCGTGGCGGCCGGCGCGGAGCAGCCGGTCCTGTTCGATGACACCGACGGCATTGCCTTCGAGGCCGTCGCCGACACCAAACCCGACGTCATCCTGGCCGCCTACTCCGGCCTCAGCCAGGAGGACTACAACACCCTGTCGCAGATCGCACCCACCGTCGCCTACCCTGGCACACCCTGGGGAACCCAGTGGCGCGACATGATCCGCCTCGACGCTCAGGCCATGGATAGGGCCGAGCAGGGAGAGGCCCTCATCGCCGATCTGGAGCAGCAGATCGCCGACGCCGTGGCCCAGTACCCGCAGATTGCGGGCAAATCCGCGGCCTTCTTCTACATGAGCGAGTCCGACACCTCCACAATCGGCTTCTACACCACCGCCGACCCCCGCACCGCCTTCATGACCGATCTGGGCATGACCATCCCGGAGTCCGTGCAGACCGCGTCCGATGCGGATCCAGACGTGTTCTACAGCGATGTCTCCAGCGAGAACGCCGACCAGGTGGCTGACGTGGACCTCATGATCATGTACGGACAGGACAGCGACCTGGCCACCCTCCAGGCCGACCCGCTGGTGGGCACGATCCCGGCGATTAGGAACGGTGCCATTGCCTTCGTCGGCAACGGCACGCCGTTGTCGGCCTCCACCAACCCCGGGCCACTGTCCATCCCGTGGGGCATCACCGATTACGTCGCCCTGATCGCCGCCGCGGCCGACAAGGCAACCGCCTAAGTGGAGGCTCCGCCTGCAAAGCCCCTGGCCGCGGCCACCCGGGCCCCGCAGCGCAGCAGCGGCCGGGCCGGATCCGCGCCCATCCCGACTCGGCCCGCCCGCGCGCGCCGTCCGCTAGTAGCGCTCGCCGTCGTGATCGCTGTGCTGGCACTTGCCGTCGTCTGCTCCATCGCCTTCGGGGCACGGATCGTGGGCCTCGGCGAGATCCTCGACGGCCTGGCCGGACGAGGCGAGGGCCTCGGCGCGGTGGCGGTGGCCGAACGGGTGCCGCGCACGGCCACCGCGCTTGTGGCCGGGGCGGCGCTGGGCACCTCCGGCGCTCTCATGCAGGCGGTGACCCGCAACCCCATCGCCGACCCCGGCATCCTCGGCATCAATACCGGGGCCTCGCTCGCCATCGTCAGCGCCATCGCCTTCGCGCACATCTCCTCGCTGGCGCAGTACTTGTGGATCGCCATGGCCGGGGCGGCCGCCACCGCCGCCTTCGTCTACGCCATCGGCTCCCTCGGCCCCGGCGGGACGACGCCGGTCAAGCTCGCCCTAGCGGGCGTGGCCACAAGCGCCGCCCTGTCCTCCCTCATTAGCGCCATCATGCTGCCGCGTGCCGAGGGACTGACCGACTACCGCTTCTGGCAGGTCGGCTCCATCGGGAGGGGCACCTGGGCGTCCCTCGCCACCATCGCGCCATTCCTGGCGGTCGCCGCCGTGCTGGCGGTCGCCGTCGTCCGGCCCCTGAACTCGCTTGCGTTGGGTGAGGAGATGGCCGTGGGCCTGGGCGTCAAGGTGGGGCGCACCCGCCTGCTGGCCTCCGCCGCCGGAGTCATCGCCTGCGCGACGACGACAGCGCTGGTGGGACCGATCGGTTTTGTCGGCCTCATGGTCCCGCACGCCGTGCGCATGCTGGTGGGCCCCGATCATCGCTGGCTGCTGCCCCTGTCGGCCCTGGGCGGGGCGGCGCTGCTCACCTTCGCCGACGTGCTGGGGCGCGTTGTGGCCCGGCCCAGCGAGGTGAGCGTCGGCGTGGTCACCGCCTTCGTGGGCGCCCCCGTACTCATCGCCATCGCCCGCGGCGCCAAGGTGCGTGAGCTGTGAGCGCCCATTCCGCCTCCGCCCCGCGGGCGCTCGATGCAGGTTCAGTCTCTCAGGGCCTTCACGCCGCCACCGCACCGCAGCAGCAGCCGGTGGTCAGCCCCCGCTCGGCCCGCCCGGCGCCGGGTTTCACCGAACCGGGCCGACGCCGCCGCGCCCTGCGCTACGCCGGCGTCACCGTGGCGTTGGCGCTGGCGGCGGTTGCCCTGTGGTGGGCCATGGTGCTCGTCGGGTCCACCTGGTACTCGCCCGCCGAGGTGGTCGCCGTCATCGCGGGCCGCGACGTGCCCGGCGCCTCCTTCGCCGTCGGGCAGCTGCGTCTGCCGCGGGCCCTGCTGGGCGTGCTGGCCGGGCTCGCCTTCGGCATAGCGGGCCGAACCTCGCAGACGATGCTGCGCAATCAACTCGCCAGCCCCGACGTCATCGGCATCACCTCCGGGGCGTCGACGGCGGCGGTCTTCGCCATCCTGGTCCTGGGCTGGTCCGGGATGCGCGTCAACCTGCTCGCGCTCGGCTGCGGGCTGGGCACGGCACTCATCATCTACCTGCTGTCCGGCAGCGGCTCCACCCAGGGCGGGCGCCTCATCCTCATCGGGATCGGCATCTCCGCCATGTTCTCCTCCGTCATCTCCTACTTGCAGCTGCGGGCCTCCATCTACAGCGTCGCCGACGCCATGCGCTGGCTGTCGGGGTCGTTGGCGGACGCGGGCTGGGACCAGGTGCCGCTGCTGGGTGGCGCCGTCGTCGTCCTGGGCGGGACGCTGCTAGCCCTGAGCCGGGAGCTGACCGCGCTCTCGCTGGGGGAGGAGACCGCCACCGGCCTGGGGGTCGCCGTCGCGCGCACCCGCCTGCTGCTCCTGCTGTCCACCGTGGCGCTGGCCGCCTTCGCCACCGCCGCCACCGGGCCCATCGCCTTCGTCGCCTTCCTCGCCGGTCCGGTCACCGCCCGGCTCGTGGGGCGCACCGACCGTTCCCTACTGCTCCCATCGGCGCTCATGGGTGCGGTCATCGTGCTGGCCGCGGACCTGGCCGGGCAGCATCTGTTCCCCACCAACCTGCCGGTCGGCGTCGTCACCGGAATCGTCGGCGCCCCGTACTTGCTGGTGCAGCTGATCCGCCTCAACCGGGAGGGAGCCTCCGCATGAGTTCCACCCAGCTGGAAGACCCGGGCCGGGCCGATCCCCACAACGGCTCCCGCGTCCCCGCCCGGACCGACGCGGGAACCGGCGACACCGACCGCGCCATCCCCCGCAACCTGACCACACGGGACCTGCACTCGGGCTACGGGCGACGCACCGTCGTCGACGGCGTGGACATCACCATCCCCACCGGTGCGATCACCGTCATCGTGGGGGCGAACGCCTGCGGGAAGTCAACCCTGCTCAAGACCATGGCGCGGATTCTGACGCCGAGCTCCGGCTCGGTTCTGCTGGATGGCCGGGACGTCTCCGCGGTCCCGACCCGGCGCCTGGCCACCCGTCTAGGCCTGCTGCCCCAGCAACCCATCGCGCCGGAGGGGATCGTCGTCTCCGATCTGGTGGGGCGCGCCCGGCACCCGCATCAGGGCCTGTTCCGCTCCACCTCGGCCACCGACCGGCGCATTGTGGAGGAGGCGCTCATCGCCACCCGCACGGATCGGCTGGCGGACCGCAGCGTGGACGAGCTGTCGGGCGGTCAGCGCCAGCGCGTGTGGATCGCCATGGCCCTGGCCCAGCGCACCGATGTGCTGCTGCTGGATGAACCAACAACCTTCCTCGACCTCGCCCACCAGGTGGAGGTGCTGGACCTGCTCACCGATCTCAACCATGAGCGCGGCACCACGGTGGTCATGGTGCTGCACGACATCAACCTGGCGGCCCGCTACGCCGACCACATCATCGCCATGCGGGAGGGCCGAGTGGTGGCCGCAGGCGAGCCGACGGCGGTGGTGAGCCCGGAGCTCATGCGGGAGGTGTTCAACCTGGAGGCCGAGGTCATCACCGATCCGGTGTCGGCCACGCCCCTGGTGCTGCCGCGGGGACGCCACCACATCACCGCCACTGCCACGAACGGGGCGCCACAATGAGCGCGCCGCCGGACCAGAGCCCTTTCCGCTTCTTCCCGGTCACCGTGGCCCGGATCACGGAGGTGACGCCGCATCTGCGGCGGGTGACCTTCACCGGGGAGGGCCTGGAGGACTTCGCCGATCCGGGATGGGATCAGCGCATCAAGCTGATTCTGCCCGCGGCCGAGGGCGGCTACACCCATCTGCCCTCCGGCCCGGACTGGTATGGGCAGTGGCGCGCCCTGCCGGAGGCGCAGCGGCCGCCCGTCCGCACCTACACCACGCGCGCGGTGCGGCGCGGGACCGGTGTGGGAGGCGCCGGTACACGGATCGTCGAGGACGCCGACACGGGGCCCGCATCGACCACACGATACGGAGCCGGGCGGCCACCGGGCGGCGGGGGCGAGGCGGAGGTCGACGTTGACATGGTGGCGCACGGTCCCCACGGGCCCGCCTCGCGCTGGTTGGCCGGCGCCAACGTGGGCACGCCCGCCCGGCTGCTGGGACCGTCGCGCGCGTGGCTGGCCTCCCAGCCGCCCGGCAGCCATCCCGGTGGGGTGGATTTCGTGCCGCCGGCCGTCACCGAGCGCTACCTCATCGGCGGGGATGAGACGGCGGCGCCCGCGATCGCCCGGATTCTGGAGGAGTTGCCGCGGTGGGCGCGCGGCATCGTCGTCGTGGAGGTGCCGGAGCGGGCGGATGCGGCGTATCTGCCCGCCCATCCGGGCATATCAGTGCGGGTTCTGGCACGCGACGGCCGGCCGCATGGCCAACTGCTGGTCGACGGCGTGGCCCGGGCGGCCGCCGAGCTGTGCCCGGCGGGAAGGCCGCAGGAAGTGGAGGAGATCGACGTCGATCGAGACCTGCTGTGGGAAGTACCGCGCACCGCCCGGGGCGGCGCCGCACTCAAACGGGCCAGCCTGTACACCTGGCTGGCCGGGGAGGCCGGTGCGGTCAAGCGCCTGCGCCGCCATCTAGTGACCGAACGGGGCCTGGACCGGCGCTCGGTGGCCTTCATGGGCTATTGGCGGCTCGGCCGTGCCGAAAACGGCTGACGGGTCCCCTCAAGCAGCCACGACTCGATGGCCGAGACAAGGTGTCGCGTCCATCCACCGCGCTTGCGGACTCGCCACGTGGGGCGAGCCCCTCGGGCTGCGCATGACAGAACCTACCCGCCACACTACGAAATCCGCACTCAAAGCGCCCACGCCTCCGACCGCTACCGGAGCGCACGAACAGACCATTCCTGCTATTGACGCGCCAATACCGCCCCGAGTACAGTCGACCTCGTGATACGCATGATTCACCATGTGAAACTCACTCATTCGGTAGCACACGTATAGCAGTAAAGGGGCGAGCAATGGGGCTTGCATCGCAGGAGCCGCGGCTCCCGGACTCCACGGCGGAGGCGGTCGTGGCGCACGGGGAAAAGGCACGCCCTTGGACCGGATCAAACGTAAGGCGTTCATAAGCGGCGGGGTTCGACGGCAGCCACCTTCGGCATGTACCTCATCGCGGCCGTGGCCACGGCTCTGCTGACGCAGATGCGGGCCACGCCCCCGCCAAGTTAGAAACCACCAACTGAAGAAGAGCGGATCACCATGGAGCAGAAAATCTGGCCGGTCAAGCACAGTGAGCTGCTGCGAGCCCCGGAGCGGTTCATCTCCCGCACCGAGTTGCAGGACCTCATCGGCCGCCTCACGGACAACCTCATCCACATCACCGATGAGACCGGAGAGTTCCTCCTGCGCCTGGACGACGGCCGCGTCATTGACACCAAGGGCTGGACGGAAGGCTGGGAGTGGACCCACGGCATCGGCCTGTACGGCATGTGGCAGTACTACGAGCAGACCGGGGACGAGCGCATGCTTCAGATCATCGAGCGCTGGTTCGACGATCACCTCGCCGTGGGCACCACGAAGAACGTCAACACCATGGCGCCCTTCCTCACGCTGGCCAACCTGTATGAGCTGACGGGCAAACACTCCTACCTGCCCTGGCTGGACTCCTGGGCCGAGTGGGCCATGCGCGAGATGCCCCGCACCCCGCACGGCGGCATGCAGCACATGACGCTGGCCGAGGAGAACCACCACCAGATGTGGGACGACACCCTCATGATGACGGTCATGCCCCTGACCCGGATCGGCCTGCTCCTGGGCCGCCCCCGCTACGTCGAGGAGGCGACCTTCCAGTTCCTCACCCACATCAACTACCTCACCGACCGGCGCACCGGGCTGTGGTTCCACGGGTGGACCTTCGACGGCGCCCACAACTTCGCCGAGGCCCGCTGGGCGCGCGGCAACTCCTGGGTCACCATGGTCATCCCCGACTTCCTCCAACTCGTGGACTGGCCCGCCGACCACCCCGTGCGCCGGTTCCTCATCGAGACGCTGTCCTCGCAGGTGGCCGCACTGGCCCCCCTCCAGGACGAGTCCGGGCTGTGGCACACCCTGCTGGACGACCCCTCCTCCTACCTGGAGGCCTCCGCCACGGCCGGCTTCGCCTACGGCATCCTTAAGGCCGTCCGGCTCGGCTACCTCGACAAGCCCACCTACGCGCCCGTCGCCGAGCGTGCCATTCGCGCCATCGTGAGCAACATCGACGACGACGGCGAACTCACCCACGTGTCCTTCGGCACCGGCATGGGCCACGACCTGCAGTTCTACCGGGATATCCCCCTAACCTCGATGCCCTACGGTCAGGCCATGGCCATCCTGTGTCTGGCCGAGTATCTACGCACCTATTACTGAACCCGCCTGAATCCACTGGAACGCGGCGAGCGGCCCGCCCACACACGCCCCCGACCACTCGCCGTCGCTCCAGTCCGCTCCTCAGCACGCCAACCGCACCAAACCACACACCAAGTAGGAGAGTCACTATGGAACAGCGTTACGCCACCAACCCCGAGCAGATCCCCAGTTTCGACACCCAGGACCTGCGCGACCGCTACCTGGTTGAGCGAGTCTTCGTCCCCGGCGAGGTCACCGCCGTGTACACCCACCAGGACCGGATCGTGCTGGGAGGCGCCGAGCCCGCGGGAAAGGAACTGTCCCTGCCCGTCTTCGATGAGCTGCGCTCCGACTTCTTCCTGCAGCGCCGCGAGATGGGGGTACTCAACGTGGGCGGCGACGGCGTCGTCACCGTCGACGGCACCACCTACGAGATGCCCTCAACCGCCTGCCTGTACATCGGCCGTGGCGCGCGCGACGTCGTCTTCGCCGACGCCGCCGCCGACCAGGAGCACGGCGCCCAGTTCTACCTGTTCTCCGCCCCCGCCCACGCCGACTACCCGACGACGCTGGCACTGCCCGGCCAGGGCACGGTGCGTGAACTCGGCGACCAGAAGACCTCCAACCGCCGCACCCTCACCCAGTACATCCACGAGGACGGCATTCGCTCCTGCCAGGTGGTTATGGGCTTCACCCGGCTACACGAGGGCTCCATGTGGAACACCATGCCGGCCCACACCCACGACCGCCGCACCGAGTGCTACCTGTACTTCGATGTTCCCGACGACGCCCGCGTCTTCCACATCATGGGTGAGCCGGACCGCACCCGCCACCTCGTCGTCGCCGACCGGCAGGCCGTAATCTCCCCGTCCTGGTCGCTGCACTGCGGGGTCGGCACCGCCGCCTACACCTTCGTGTGGGCCATGGCCGGGGAGAACCAGTTCTTCGACGACATGGATGCCCACCCGGTCACCGAGATCCGCTGACCCGCGCACAGTAAGGAATATGAGCGTCATGTCCGACTCGATCTTCAGTCTCACCGGACGCACCGCCCTGGTGACCGGCGCCGTCTACGGCATCGGCTTCGCCATCGCCAAGGCACTCGCCGAGGCCGGCGCCACCATCGTCTTCAACGCCCGCTCCCGCGAGTCGGTGGACCGGGGTCTGGCGGCCTACGCTCAGGAGGGAATTGAGGCGCACGGGTACGTCTTCGACGTCACCGATGAGGAGGCCGTCGCTGACGCCGTCGCCACCATCACCGCTAAGGTCGCCCCCATCGACATCCTGGTCAACAACGCCGGCGTCATCAAGCGCATCCCAATGACGCAGATGGCTGCCGCCGAGTTCCGCGAGGTGCTCGACATCGACCTCACCGGCCCGTTCATCGTCTCCAAGGCGGTCATCCCGGCGATGATTGAGCGCGGTGGCGGCAAGATCATCAATATCTGCTCGATGATGTCCGAGCTGGGCCGGGAGACCGTGTCCGCCTACGCGGCCGCCAAGGGCGGGCTGAAAATGCTCACTCGCAACATCGCCTCCGAGTACGGCCAGTACAACATCCAGTGCAACGGCATCGGTCCTGGCTACATCGCCACCCCGCAGACCGCTCCGCTGCGCGAGCGCCAGATCGACGGCACCCGTCACCCCTTCGACCAGTTCATCGTCTCCCGGACCCCGGCCGCACGCTGGGGCGACCCGGACGACCTGGCCGGGCCGGCCGTCTTCCTCGCCTCCCGGGCGTCCGACTTCGTCAACGGTCACGTCCTGTACGTCGACGGCGGCATCCTCGCCTATATCGGCAAGCAGCCCTGAGACGGGGATGAGCGGCCGCGCCCTGGGATTGAGTCCCGCGGCGCGGTCGCGCCGCACGGGCCTGGTCAGGCAGTAGGCTGACCCCATGTTTCACTGCGTCAAACGGTTATCCGTTCGGCGTGACCACACCCGTTGAAGGAGCTCCATGCCCTCTTCCGATCGGACCGCAGGCCGGTCGCAGGACCAAAAAAGCAAAACCACCACGATTGCGTCGGTGGACAAGGCGCTCGGGGTGGTGGAGCATCTGCTCACCGTCGACGCCGAGGGTGTGTCCCTGAGCCAACTTGCCCAAGACACCGGCATCAACAAGTCGAGCCTGCATCACATCCTGGCGACTCTGCGGCAGCGGCACTGGGTGGAGCAGGATGAGTTGGGCCGATACCGGCTGGGCTCCATGACCGGGCGCATGGCCACGTGGTGGACAAGTGCTAACCAGGCCTCCGCTAGGCTGCACCCGGTGCTGCTCGCGATCTGCGAGAAGAGCCACGAGCTGGTTCACCTGGGGCGGCTGTACGAGCGCGACGTCGTCTACCTGGACAAGGTCGAGCCGGACCGCCCGGTGCGGGTCTGGTCGCGCATCGGCCAGAGCGCCCCGGTGGCCACCACCGCCATGGGGCGCGCCATCCTCGGTGCCCGACAGCCCTCCCAGGCGGAGGTGGACATGTGGCTGAGCCTCATCCCCGAGCCTTCCGAGTACTTGCCTAGCCGACTTGCCGAGGAGATCCAGCGGGTGCGCGCCCACGGCTACGCCGTCGAGATCGGCGAGGACCGGCCCAGCCTGGCGTGCGTGGGCGTGCCGCTTGCCGTCGCCGGCGTGCCGTTGCTGGCAATCTCGGTGACCATGCCGGTCGAGCGAGCCGGCCTACCGCACCTGCGCGAGATCGCGCACACGATCCACGAGTGCATCGCCGCCGCCGACATTGAGGGGATGACCGTACCCGTCACCCTGGCCGACTGAAGCCAGACAATTGCCTTCACGGAGGATGCCGACTTGGCGGGGGTATCCGGGCGTATTTGGCAGGGTGGCGGGGGTGAGACCGGTCACCGCACCTGCTCATGCGCGAATATGGCGAGGCCCCCGGGCGGGCTCGTGCCCGGCCCGAGGGCCTTCGTCAGTGAGGGGCTCCGCGCCCGGGTTCCCACATCCGGGGGAGCACCCTCCTTCGCCGAAGCAACCCACCCGGGCTCCCTAGTACCCGGGGTGGTCTCAAGCCGAGCCGGTCAGCGGGTTCCCCAACCCTCGCGACTCGCCTTGTCCGGCGGCACGACCCATATAACCCGCCTCATCTGAAAGAGCCCCCGAGCCCCACTGAGAAAAGCATGGGAGAATTCCATCAATATGCTCACGCCGGTGCGAATTCGGTGTTATCTCACTTCACGACCGGGCAGCGTCCGCACCCGGCGCAGGTCCCGATGTATCGCTGACATCGTCAGGCCCGACACCAATAGAGCTAATCGGCTCCGAAGCAGTCCGGTCGGCTTCGGCGGCATCAGACCCCTCGTCGTCCACAGCAGGCTGATCCCCCGCAGAGAGGAAGATGCTCACCCAGCGTGAGCGCGGGTCGGAATCCACCAGCAGCGCCTTGACGAACAGCGTGAGGGGAACCGCGAGGATCGTTCCGAGGCCGCCGATGATCTGGCTCCAGAACAGTAGGGACAGGAAGGTCGTCGTCGTGTTGAGGCCCACCGCGTCACCAGTGAACTTCGGCTGAATGAGCGACTGAATGACAAAATTGAGCACCGAGTACACCACAACCACCCACAGCGCCGTCCAGGGGCCAGAAGCGACCAGCCCGATAAGCGCCGGTGGGATCACCCCCAGGATGAAGCCGACGTTAGGGATGTAGTTGGTGATGAAGGAGACCACACCCCAGGTCACGGCCATCGGCACATCCAGGATCCACAGGGCGATAACGTCGAATACGGCAACGATGAGACCGAACACGGTCGAAACCAGCCAGTAGGAGCGTACGGAGGTGGCGAATCCGTTCAGGGCGGAGGCGATGCCCGGCCGTAGGCGGCTCAACGCACGTGAGCGCGCCTCGATGCGGGAGGTGTCGAACATGAGGAAGACGACGGACAGTCCCATCACTCCCAGCAAGGAACCGGCGTTGGACACCTGGCCGAGCAGACTCTGGGCGACCGAGACGATCCGGCTGGTGTCCAGAGACTGCGACACTTGATCGATGAGCGTGGATTCATCCACCCCGGCGCGGCCCAGCAGCTCCCGGATGCTGTCCCAGATCGAGGAGAATTGCGCAGCGTAGTTCGGCAGCGTCTCGATGAGCTGCACGATCGCCACCCCGAGCGCCGCGAACAGGCCGATGACGAAGGCGAACACAATGAGGATCGCCACCAAGGCCGACACGGGCCGGGGCACATGGTGTCGGGTAGCCCAACTCACCAGCGGGCGCACGGTGATGACCAGGGTGAGGGCGAAGAAGACCGGACCTATGAGTGAGCGGACGTAATAGATGCCCGCGCAGCCGATCACCAGTACGGCGATCACAATCGCGATGGATTCACCCTGGGCGCGTCCGGTCGCTGTCTCACGTGCGTCGCTCATAAAGGCATCCTCGCACGTGCACCATGACGACACCTCATCCGCAGGAAGGACCGATCGACACCACAACTACCCCGTGTCGTCAAACACGCGCCCCTCCGGTCAGCGCAGCGCCTCCATGACGCGCACGCGGTCCAGGGCGCGCAGGTGCGGCAGCGGGTCAAGACCCTCTTCGAGCACGAAGTCGGTGAGCTGGTCGCGCACCACCTGCTGGAGCTGGGCCGGATCCCAGGGCTTGGCGAGGTAGTGGTCGAGGCCGGCGTCATTGAGGGCACGCACCGTGTCGGCCTGGTCGGCCTGCCCGGTCACCAGCACCTTCCGCGCCGCAGCGGTGCGAGCGTCGGAGTCCATATCCACCAGCATGTCGACCCCGGTCCGCCCGGGCATGCGGTGGTCAGCGAGGACCAGGGCCAACAGGTCGTCATCGTCGTCGACGTCCGCAACCACCTCCCAGGCGTCCGCAACGTCCTCGGCGGGCTCGATGCGCACCGTGTCGACGAACGGGGACAAATCCCTCATGACGGCGTCACGGACCTCCGGTTCGTCCTCGACGACGAGGATGACAAGCTTCATGACCGCTCCTTACGTGAGTGCCTGCGCCGCTGCTTGTGCGGCTGTTTGTCCGCGTGTTTGCGCTGTTCCGCCCGTTTGCGCGTCCGCTTGCCGGCCGGCCTGTCCACTCCGCCGCGAGCACCGACCCGAGCCGGGCTCTCCGCCACGGCGGGGTGGGCGGGGAGCACCACGGTGACGCGGGTACCGCCCGGATCCGATTCGACATCGATAGAGCCGCGGTGGGCGTCGACGACGCTTTTGGCTAGCCCCATGCCCAAGCCGAGGCCGAAGCGAACCTGGCCGTGCTTGGTGGTGAACCTGGGCTCGAAGATGCGGGGCAGGATGTCCGGGGCGATGCCCGGGCCGTTGTCCTCCACCTCGACGCGCACACCGCCCGGAACCGGCGCCATCCGCACCGTGACACGACCGGGTCGGGGGGTCCTGCCGGCGTCGGCGTCCTCCTTCGCCTGGGCGGCTAGGGCATCGGCAGCGTTGGACAGAATATTCGTCCATACCTGCACCAGCTCCCCGGCATGGCCGGGGACCAGCGGGATGGCCCCGGATTCGGCCGGATAGTCCCGTTCGATCTCCACCTCACCCAGGCGGTGTGCGGTCAGTCGTAGGGCGTCTTCGACCACTTCCCGCAGGTCGACGGGGAGCATTTCCTCGTCGTCCGGGCGCACGTACGTTGACAGGCTCGCGACGAGCCCACTGATGCGCTCGGTGGCCAGGCGCATATTGCGCTCAGACCGACCGATGGAGGCGGCGGCCTCCATGGTGGCCAGCCGTGCCGAGTCGGCGGCAAGTTCCCGGACGGTGTCCGGCCGGGCGGCGTCAATACCGGCCGCCGTCATCCGGCGGGCGAGCTCCCGGTCGCCGAGCACCTGCTCTAGCTGTTTGCGGGCGGCACGCTCCTGGCGGGTGGAGACGGCGGGCCGGGTGCGCGCGGCGGCGGCCGTCTGGCGGATCATCTCGCCGTCGGGGTGGGTCGCCAGTACCGTAGCCAGGTCCTCACGCAGGTGGCTGCCGGCACGTTCGAGCGCGGCCACGGGATTGTTGAGTTCGTGGGCGATGCCGGCGGCCAACTCCCCCAGGGTGGCGAAACGCTCCTGGGCGAGCAGCTCCAGGCGGGCCTGCTCCAGGGCGGATAGCGCCTCCTGCGCCTGCAGGCGTTCGGCGTCGACGGCGGCCGCCAGTTCGATCTTTTCCACCTGCAGGATCTCGGAGCGGGAGAGCCGTTTGGTCAGTGAGCGGATGAGCAGGGCGGCGAGCACCTGCTCGGTGACCTCGTTCTCCCGCAGCGCCCGGTCGAGCTGCTCAATGGACAGCAGGATGAGCTCGACGTCGGTGGTCGTGGTGGCGGTGACGAAGGCACGACCGTGGCTGGCCAGGGACACCAGGCCGATGATGCGGCCGGTGGTGGCGTGGTGCAGCGTCACCTCGCCGACGCGGGTGTGCCGGGTCAGGGCCACTGACCCGCTCACCACCACGTAGACGCCGTCGACGATCTGTCCCTGATGGGTCAGCCGCACCCCGGCCGGGAGCCGCAGGCGCGGACGTGGTCCGAGCACCTGCTCGCAGGCGGCAATGAGCTCGGCAGTCAGGACGTCGGAACGGTGAGTGAGTGCTTCCAGCAGCGGGGAGCGACCGCGGCCGACACCGTTCTGGCGCCGCGGATCATCCTCGGGCAGGTGGTCGCGCATCCAGCGGTAGATCTGGGCGCGGGCGCGGTGCCCGATGGCGCCGGGCGTCCAGGGCACGGCAATGACCTCGGTGACCAGATCCTCGTCGATGGCCCGCCCGAGGTCGTGCAGCTCGGTGCGCTCTGTGAGCAGCACGAGCCGGGCGGTGGACAGGGCAGGATAGTGCGCGACCGCGGCCGCGACGTCGTCGAGGCTGCCGACCTCATCGGTAGCAATAATGAGAGCCACCGCGGCGGATCCGGCCACCTTGGCCGGCGTCTGGGGGGCGGTCGGCGCGGATCCGTTCGGTTGCCCGGATTGGCCGCGCTGGGCCCAACTGAACAGTTCGGCCAGGGTGCGCACGCGCACCACCTCCGCCAGCGAGTTCACCGCCGGGGCGACCTCGTGGGCAGCCTGGGTACCCAGCGACGTCGGGGAGACGACGGCAACCACCAGCCGGCCGACATCGGGGGCAGGTTCGGCAGGCGGATCAGCGGGGCCGGGTGAGGCGCCGGGAGTGTGATCGGGCTCGGTGTTCACAGCATTCCCATCGCGGACCAGACTAGCGGCATGACCAGCACCAGAACCGCGGTCCCGCCAATGCCGACGATCAGACCCATCCGGGCCATATCCCCGGTGGGGATCTCACCGGTGGCATAGGCGATGGCGTTCGGCGGCGTCGAGATCGGCAGGCTCATACCCAGCGAGCAGGCCAGCGCCAGCACCACGGCGATCGTCACCGGCTCCAGGCCGCTGACCCCCGTCGCCAGGCCCATGGCCAGCGGCACCAGCAGGTTGCAGGCCGCCGAGTTGGAGATGACATTGGACAGGGCCAATCCCAACGCCCCCATGACCACCACCACCGCGAGCGCGGGCATGCTGGTCCAGTTAAACAGGTCGAGGATCCACTGATCCAGGCCGGTGATGCCCACACCGTCACCCAGCGCAATACCGCCCGCAACCAGCCACAGCACATCCCAGGACAGCCCGGCCAGGTCCTTCCCGGTCATAACCCGGGTGACAAGCATGGCAACAATGGCCAGGAAGCCAACCACATTCGCGCTGAGCCCGTGCAGGGATTCGGTCATCCACGCCAGAATGGTCACCGCGGCGATAACGTAGAATAGGACCGCCTTGGTGTCGGTGCGCCAGGTGGCGTCCATGTGCAACTCCACGGTCAGGTCCCCGGGCAGGAAGACTGCACAGATGAGCAACCAGGCCCCCAGCAGAATGATGAGCATGAGCGGGATGCCCATGAGCATCCAGTCCAGGAAGCTGATGGCGTGACCGGCCTCCACCAAGGCGCTCAGGGCGATCGCGTTGGGGGGCGTACCCACCGGCGTCCCCATGCCGCCCACATTCGCCGCCATGGGGATGGACAGGGCCAGGCCGGTGCGGGGCCTACCCTCCGGCAGGGCACCGAGGACGGGGATGATGACGGCGAACATGGTGGCGGTGGTGGCCGTGTTCGACATGAACATGCTCAGCACCGCGGTGATGACCATGAGACCCAGGGCGGTGCGACGGGCGGACCCGGTGAAGGGCTTGATGAGGACGGCGGCGAGGTTCTTGTCCAGCTGGAACTTCTCGGCGCCGTCGGCTATGAGGAATCCGCCCAGGAACAGCACGATAACGGGATTGGCCAGGGCCCCGAAGAAGCTGGAGTAGGCGGTGGCATCCTCTGGCACCGGCAGGACCGCCTGGTCGGAGATGAACAGCACCTCCAGCGCGATGACCAGGACGGCGGTGGCCACCAGCGGAATCGCCTCACTGACCCACAGCACAATGGCGAGCAGGAAGATGGACAGCATCCGCTCGCCCAAAGGGTCCAGGTCAGGGACGTCGACGATCAGCGGCACCACGAAGACGGTGACGGCTATCAGCAGACCGATGATCTGCTTGCGGGTGAGCGGTTCAAGGCGATCAGGGACGCGGGGACGCGGTCGATTGGCGGCGGGACGCGTGCGCGCGGGCATGGATCCTCCTCGTGGCACCCGGACCTGACCGGGGTGTCCCCGACATCTTTGCCGGGTAGGGGAGATCCTAGGTGATGTCAGCCGCGATTGCTGGATCCGGACGCCTGCCGCCGTCATGGCAGCCGGCTCATGGCAGCCGACGTGGGCCGTGGCCGAGCGGCGCAGCTGACATGGCCGGCTCATGGTGGCCGACTCGTGGTGGCCAACTCATGGTGGCCGGCTCATGGTGGCCGGCTCGGTCCCCTGTCACCGAAACCGGCACTTGTAACGTGCCGAGACCGGCACTTGTAACGTGCCGAGACCGGCACTAATGACGTGTCGAAACCGGTCGATATGACGAGGCCGGGGCATCCGTGGTCCAACGCCCGCGGTACTCGGGGCATCGACCGATGCATGTGGGTGCTCGCCGACGTTCTCGATGTATCGGGGGCAGTCGCTCCTGAGGTATGTGGCAGGAGGCGATGGTCGGATCTGTTGTGGCAGGTGGAGCTCGAATACGACCCTTATGACCCGAGCCCTCGCTGTCAGAGTTGGCTGGTGAGCAAGTACGACCTTTTGGGCCCGAGACCTCGTATGTGGTGGGGCTTTGGGGCTGAAAGGGTCGTATTCGACGTCGACGTGGAGGCTTGAGGCACAAAGGGTCGTACACGGCCAGAGCAGATCAGGAGTCCTACAGCAGCGCGCCGCACTCGACCCTGGTACCACAGACCCGCTTCTCAACATCCCAGTCGTTGGCGCCCTGGCGGGACGAAGGCCGCGAGGTCCGACCCCGGGCCCCCTCAGCACCGACACCCACTCGCCGCCACGACCACATCGACCGGTTTCGACGCGTCATTAGTGCCGGTTTCGGTGCGTTATTAGTGCCGGTTTCGGTGACAAGATCGGCGCCGCTCGCCCTATCACGCCCCATCACGCCACCGCCAACCACCCGGCCCCTTCACGCCGATCCGAGCCGGCGGGCAGCCTTTCCGCCCCCTATGCAGCCCTGCCCAGCAGCCGCTGAAGCCACGGATCCACCGCTGCCCAGAACCCTTCGGGGCGGGTGCGCCGCACGTCATGGCCCGCACCCGGAACCAGCGCCGTCTGCACCTGCGGGTTGCCGATGCGGGCGAGCACGTCCAGGCCCGCGGGGCCCACGCGCGCAGATCCGGGTCGATCGCCGGTCACCAGGAGCGTGGGCACGGTGAGCGCCGCCATCGCCTCCTCCCAGGGCACCTCGGGGGCGACCACGCCGGTGTCAAGCAGCGCCGGGTCCATCCGCTGACTCGCCCACACCCCGACGACGGCCTCGCCGTCGGGAACCTCGGGGTCGGCCACGGCACGGGCAACCGCTGCGGGCAGGTCGGCGATTTCGGCGTCCCGGGCGCGCTTGCGGGCGGCGCCGCGATCGCGCAGCTCCTGCGGGCTGCGCGTGCCGTAGCGCGCCGGATCCAGCAGGACAACGCCTGCGACGAGATCCGGACGGCGCACGGCCACCACCATGGCGGTGGCCGCCCCCATGGAGTGGCCGATAAGAACCGGCCGACGATCGGCGTCGGTCCGGGGCAGGCCGGCCTGGTCCCCGCCGGGTATCCGCGCTGCGGGCGCATGCGGCGCAGCAGGGTGGGTTTCCTCGAGGAGGTCGATGACATCGTCCACCAGCACATCTCCCGCCCGGGCCAGCTCGGCCGGCGTCCAGCGGGGGGAGAGGCCGTGACCGCGGGCGTCGGCGGCAATCACCCGGTAGCCCTGGCTGACCCAGTGGTCGATGGCGTCGGACTGGGAGATGGCCGAGCCGGTGATGCCGTGCAGCAGAACGAGGGTGGGGGCGTCGGTGAGGCCGGCGACAATGCGGGCGAGCGGTGTGGACATATCGCCATTCTTCCCCCGAATGCGGCTAGCCTGAAGGCATGGGCAAGCACCGGATGAACGTGGAGTCCTTCAACCTCGACCACACCAAGGTGGCGGCACCCTTTGTGCGCATTGCGGACCGCAAGCACCTGCCGGGCGGCGACGAGCTGGTCAAATATGACGTGCGCTTCTGCCAGCCCAATCGCGAGCACCTGGACATGCGCGCCGTGCACTCCATTGAGCACCTGACCGCCGAGCTCATGCGTAACCACACCGACCGCCTCATCGACTGGGGGCCGATGGGCTGCCAGACCGGCTTCTACGCCCTGACCCTCGGGCTGGAGCCGGAAGAGTTCCTGCCGCTGCTCGAGGCCACGTTCCAGGACATTCTTGAGGCGACCGAGGTCCCGGCGGCTAACGAGGTGCAGTGCGGCTGGGGCGCCAACCATTCGCTCCAGGCCGCCCAGGACGCGGTGCGGCGCTTCCTGGCTGAACGCGACCAGTGGGAAACGGTGTTCGCCAAGGCCTAAGCGGCGCCACCTCCCGACACCACCCCTCTCACCGCCCAATCGACATCTTCCGGCTGCCGAAGCCCGCTACCTCGCGGATGCGGGCCGCCGGCCTGGGCCGGACGCCGACCCCGCGGGCCGCCGCTGCACCTAAGCTCAGAGCATGTGCACGAGTCATGTAGCGGGTCGCCGCCAAGTCACTGCCGTGGTCGTCGTAGCGATGCCCGAGGAGGCCCAGCCCTTCCTGGGTCGTCTGCCACAGCTGGAGCATGCGACACCCCTGACTCTTCCAGGCGGCGCCGAGGCCTGGCCGCTGCATCTGGGCCGGGACCGCGAGCTGGTGCTGGTGCGCTCGGGCATTGGGCTGGTGGCATCCGCGAGCGCGTTGGCCACGGCGCTCACCCAGGTTGCCCCGGAGCTCATCGTCTCCGCGGGCACCACCGGCGGCCTCGGGCGGGACGTTGAAGTGGGGGACGTATGCGTCTCCACCAACCTGGCCTACACGGATGTGGACGCCACCGCCTTCGGCTACGCGCCGGGTCAGACCCCGGGGCAGCCCGCCACCTTCGCGGCTGATCCCGGCCTGGTGGCGCGCGCCGGCGCCGCACAGGAGGCGCTGCACACCGCCACGCCCGCTGCGGGGACTGCCCGCATCCACACCGGCCAGATGCTCGCGGGAGGCTCCTTCGTCACCGCCGCAAACGTGGGTGCCACCCGCGAGCGCTTCCCGCAGGCGGTGAGCACGGACATGGAGTCGACGGCGCTGGCACAGGTGGCGCACGCGGCGGCCATCCCCTTCGCCTCGATCCGCGGCGTCTCGGACCTGTGCGGCCCCGAGGCCGGCCAGGACTTCCACATCGGCGCCGATGAAGCGGCCGCCCGCTCCGCCGCGGTGGTGCTGGCGGCGCTGGCC